>JBEKYB010000169.1:0-4841 GCA_049511435.1 Nitrospirota bacterium
ATGGCCAGCCGGGGAAGGTAGCCTGAATCCTCGAGAATCCCGAAGGCGATGAAGAACGTCCCGGTTATCGGGAGGACTATTGCGACCGAGTAGGTAACGGCCATTGTGAGTATCCCGTACTTGCCGACGATTATCTCCTGGAGGAACTGTATAGGCAGGTAGTTTAGGAAGAACTTCATGCAGTATGGATTTATGTACCTGCCGAAGACGACCGACTCCATGAAATCGACGAGTGTGCCCGCGCCAAGCCTGCCCACGAACTCGAACATCAGGTACAACACGACGAACAGCACCGGTATCCCCCATAAGGGGTGCATCGTCATCGCCCCGAGCCACTGGCGGAAGCCTTGCCCGGCCCCCGGCGTCTTCACCTGACAGGCGTCCACCACCGCATCCATGGCCTCCAGGCGGGCCCGGTTTATCACGTACCCAAGCGGGTCGCCGCTAGCCGCCTGGGCCTTCTGGACTATGGATTCTAGCGTGTCCACGACGCTGTCGTCCACTTTACTGTGGAGCCAGTCCTTAAGGCTGGTATCCCCGCCCAGGAGCATAAGGGCGAGCGAGCGCCTTGATATCCTGGCGTCGGGGAGGAGCGGCTCCATCTCCTTAAGCGCCGATTCGACTTCTTCGCCGTATATTACCTCGAGCTTCGACCGCATCGGCTTCTGGATGGCGTCCTTGAGCCTGCCGACGCCCTTGTTCCTTGTGGCAACCGTGCTTATGGTCTCGACGCCGGTCAGGGCGCTGAGCTTGGCAAAATCCGTGGTAATGCCTAAGTTGTCGGCCTCGTCCGCCATATTCAGCGCCATCACGAAAGGGATGCCCATCTCGGAGAGCTGGAGGCTTATGACGAGCGACCGCCTGAGGTTCTTGGTATCCGCGACCTGCACCACGGTGTCGAATTCCTCCTTGAGGAGGATGTCCCTGGTCACCTGTTCGTCCTCGGACATCGGCAGGAGGCTGTTCACCCCCGGGGTATCGGTCACGACGTACTGCACGCCCCGTATGGCTGTGTTCCCCAGGCTTAACTCAACGGTAGTGCCAGGGTAGTTCGATACGGTCGCATATTTGCCGGTCAGGCGACCGAATATCACGCTTTTACCGACGTTGGGGTTGCCCACCAGCAGGAGTTTCTTGATGCCCTTAGCGCTCATTTTTGTGCTTAACCCCTCTAATCATGCCACGCTGCAATTTTTGCAAAGCCCGTAAAGCTCAAGCTTGTGGTCCGTGACGATGAACCCGTATTTTCCCGCCACGTCCTCCTGCATCTTCTCGATGTCTGGCTCTTTGAACTCTATTATCTTCCCGCACCTGGTGCATATCAGGTGGTCGTGGTGGCGCTGGTTGTCTTCTTTTTCATACACGCCCTGCTGGTCGCCGAACCAGCGCTCTTTCGCGAGCCCCGCCTCCGTCAGGAGCCTGAGCGTCCGGTAGACCGTAGTAAGCCCGATGCCGGGATGGGCCTTGGCCACCTTCATGTATAGCTCTTCGGCGCTGATATGCCCGGAAGTGGCGAAGAATATGCGGGCGACCGCCTCTCTCTGGCGGGTGACTTTTAAACCCTTTTCGGCGAGGTATTTGTTTAAATCCGCAATCTTTTTGCTCATGGCGGCCCCGTTAAAAGGTTGGATAATGACTGCTCTGGCGCGGCGAAGTGGCCTGTCGCGCGTCCTGAATTTGAATTTGATTATCAATATCATGAAATGGGTCGGGGTGTCAAGGAAAATTCGGGCATGTAATTGATTTTTATTTTAATATAAGCAACAGCGGGATATAATATGAACGCTTAATGGTTAAGAAAAGGAGATGATATGAACGAGATCAAGAATTGTCCTTTATGTAATGCCGAAAAAATAAGCTTCGGTCCCGTCTTAGGTGATTACCGTGACATAACCTGTGAACGTTGTGGAAGATTTCTTATAACAGGTTCATTGGGGGCCGCGATAGTATATCGCAGAGATAAACTCTATATAGAAAGATTGAATATACTTTCGGGAATCGCAAGAAATAGATTTGAATCAAATCCTGATGACCCTATAAAATTCACGACAAGTAATATCGAACAATTGGTTAATGCTTCTGGTATACCACAAACTGTTCCGGAAAAAATAGATCATCTTCTTTTATTTTTTAACCGTAAAACTACCTTTGGTGGGGAAGCGATAAGATTAAATTCTGAAAATGATTATCCCATAGCTTTTTGTAAGAATCAGACAGAATTTGTTTATTTATTGCGTTATTTAATTGAGGTGGGATACGTAAAAGAGGAAGGTTGGAGCATGGAATTGACGTTTTCTGGTTTCAAAAAAGCTGAAGAACTTTTAGGAAAACGACCAAAAGGCGATCAATGTTTTGTAGCCATGTCTTTTGCCGATGAACTGAATGACGCATACGACAAAGGAATTTTTAAAGCTGTTGACGCGGCAAAATACAAAGTCATTAGGGTTGATAGAGAAGAACATAACGATAAGATTGATGATAAAATAATAAGCGACATACGCCGTTCCAGTTTATTAATAGCTGATGTTACTATGCACAGGCAAGGTGTTTATTTCGAGGCGGGTTTTGCAATGGGTCTTGGCATACCAGTGATTTGGACTTGCAGAGAAACAGATATAAAACAAGCGCATTTTGATACAAGACAGTATAATCATATAGTCTGGACAGCATCAGAAGAACTATACGACAAACTTTTGAACAGAATCAACGCGCTTTATCCATTAGGTCAATAAATGTCCCGAAAACTTTTTATTGCTTGTTTAATTATACTGCTTTCCGCCTGCGCGCCCAGGGTGGCCGTCAAGCCGATACCGCCTGAGACGACGCCCTCGGAGGTCCTGAAGATGGCTGCGGGAAAACTCCAGGGGCTTAACGGCCTTAAGGCTTCCGTGAAGGTGACGGTGCAGGTAAAGGACCGCAACCCTCAGACATTCGACGGCGTGCTGTACCTGAAAAGGCCGGACAGCGTGCGTCTGACAGGTCTTGCGCTTATGGGTTTCACCGTCTTCGACGTCGTCCTGACCGGCGAGAAATTCTATTTCTACCAGCCGTCGGACGGATACCTGTATACCGGGCGTAGGGCCGCCCTGGCGGGGTTCCTCAAGGGGCGCGGGGTGGACGTTGACCCGGAGGACATAGGCCGTGCGCTTTTTCTGGATGAGGCGGCGGAAGCAAAGTACCGGTATTTTGTTGAAAAGACGCCGGAAGGCTACGAAATATACAGCCTGTCCGCCAAAGACGGCCTGATGACGCCCGTCCTCAAGTCCGTCTACGACCCCGGTCTTGAGCTCATGAAGGAGATATTCTACGACGATTCCGGGAAGCCGTACCTTTCCGTCCAGCCCACGGACATGAAGGACGTCGGCGGGTTCCGGCTTCCGGGCATGATAAAGGCGACGGACACAAGGAGCGGATATGCCGTGACGGTAGATTTCGAGAAGTACCTGGTGAACCCGGAAGGCATCGAAAGCGATTTTACAATCCAGGGCGGCGAGCTGAAAGGCATACGCGAGGTGGAATAGCCTTATAGCCTTATAAAATAAAATATTCTTGACACCTATATGGTTATGTGATAATTTTTTCCCGCCTCAATGATTTAGTTGTTTTCGGGTTTAAGGGGCGCGGTCCCATATCTGGCGGGGCCTATTTTCCGCAGAACCACCCGCTATTTGATAAGCAACGCTAAACCGAGATGTCCGGTCCAAAGAGGGCCCAAAAAGGGCATGGACAAGCTCCGCGTCCCCAGTTTTCAATAACCATCAATATACTTAACTCTGAGTTAAAAGGAGGCATTTTGCCATGAAAAAGAAATATTTGTTAGCGCCTGGCCCTACGCCTGTGCCGCCGGAAGCGCTCACGGCGATGTCGATGCCAATAATCCACCACCGTTCGCCCGAGTTTGTACCCATCCTGGAATCCGCCAAGAACGGACTCAAGTGGCTGTACCAGACGGAGAACGCGGTCCTGATAATGGCGTCCACCGGGACGGGCGGCATGGTCGGCTCCGTGACCAACTTCCTCTCGCCCGGCGACAAGGCCGTTGTGGTCAGGGGCGGTAAGTTCGGCGAGCGCTGGAGCGAGATATGCGAGGCGTACGGCGTCATTCCAATCAACATAGACGTCGAATGGGGCTATGCCGTTAAGCCGAAGCTCATCGAGGACGAGCTTAAGAAAGACAGCTCGATAAAGGCAGTACTCATCCAGGCGAGCGAGACATCCACCGGCGTGGCGCACGATACGGAGGCGATAGGCAAGATTGTAAAGAACTACCCGAACACTATCTTTGTCGTGGACGCCATAACCGCCATGGGCGTCTTCGACATACCCGTTGACAAGTGGGGCATAGACGTCTGCATTACCGGCTCGCAGAAGGCGCTGATGCTCCCGCCCGGCCTCGCGTTCGTCTCGGTCAGCGAAAAGGCCTGGAAGATGAACGAGACCGCAAGGTGCGCCAGGTACTATTTCGACTTCAAGAAGGAGAGGAAGAACCTGGAGAAGAACCAGACGAACTTCACCACCGCGTCTTCATTGGTAGTCGGGCTGAACGCGGTGCTGGGGATGATGAAGGAAGAGGGGCTTGAGAATATATTCAAGCGCCACCTAAGGCTCGCCGAGGCGACCAGGGCCGCGATGAAGGCGCTTGGCCTGAAACTCTACGCCAAGGAGAACCCGAGCCTCGCCCTGACGGCGGTCGAGGTCCCGGAAGGGGTGGACGGCGGGAAGCTGACGAAGGTGATGCGGGATAAATACGGCGTAACGGTGGCCGGCGGCCAGTCGCAGCTGAAGGAGCAGCTCGCGGTTGCGATCGAGGCTGCCAAGGCGCGTGGCGAAGCGCTCGACCA
>JBEKYB010000170.1:0-4815 GCA_049511435.1 Nitrospirota bacterium
GTCTTCAGGGATTACCTCCACCTGTAAATGGACAATAAAAGGCCCCAGGTAAACAAGTGGCTCGTCACGATATCGGTGATGCTGCCGACCGTGATGGAGATCATCGATACGTCCGTCGCGAACGTCGCGCTCCCGCACATGGCGGGCAGTCTAAGCGCAAGCGCGGACGAGATAACCTGGGTACTTACCAGCTACCTCGTGAGCAATGCCGTAGTCCTCCCGATGACGGGCTGGCTGGGCGGCGTCTTCGGACGGAAACGCTTCCTCATCTCGTGCATCGTTCTCTTCACCGTAGCGTCGCTCTTCTGCGGCGCCGCACCGACACTCGGCCTGCTTATTTTCTTCAGGGTGCTGCAGGGCGCTGCCGGCGGCGCGCTCCAGCCGATGAGCCAGGCGATACTGTTCGAGACATTCCCTCCCGAGGAGCAAGGCATAGCGATGGCCATCTTCGGAATCGGGGCGATGTTCGGCCCCATCATCGGCCCGGCGCTGGGCGGTTGGATAACGGACAATATAAGCTGGCGCTGGATATTCTATATAAACATCCCCACCGGGGTCATTGCGGTGATAATGGTGAAATATTTCATATTCGACCCGGGCTACATCAAGAAGAAGTTCATAAAAATGGACTATATCGGCCTCGGGCTCCTCGTGACCGGGCTCGGCGCACTCCAGGTGGTGCTTGACAAGGGCCAGCGGGAAGACTGGTTCAGCTCTTCCTTCATAGTGTTCTTCGCTATAGTCGCCGTCATTTCGCTCGCGCTCCTCATCTTCGTGGAGCTAAGGCAGAAACAGCCGATAGTCAACCTCAGGCTGTTCAAGAACTCTTCGTTCGCCTCCGGTAACGTACTCATGTTCATGTTCGGATTCTGCCTGTACAGCACGATAGTCCTGCTCCCTCTTATGCTCCAGACGCTTATGGGTTACGACGCGACGCTAGCCGGGTTGGTGCTCGCACCGGGAGGCGTGGCGACGCTCATGATGATGCCGCTGGTGGGCATAGCGCTAAGCCGCTACGACGGCAGATATATTATCCTGACCGGACTTATCACAGGGTCGATAGCGCTTTTTTTAATGAGCCGTTTCAACCTCCAGGCTTCGTACTGGACGTTCGTCTGGCCGCGGGTCGTTCTAGGGATCGGGCTCGCGATGGTTTTCGTGCCTCTGACGACACTGACTTTCTCAACCATCCCGAAGGAGCAGATGGGCAATGCCACCGGGTTCTTCAACCTGCTCAGGAACATCGGCGGGAGCGTGGGCATAGGCGTGAGCGCGACCCTTCTCCAGAGGTTCTCGCAGTTCTACCAGAACACGCTGGTCGGCCACGTCAACCCTTACAGCCTAGTTTTGCAGTCGAGGCTTAACGGCCTTACGCAGGTGCTTGAGTCGCGCGGAGTGAACCCGGTAACGGCGCGGAAGTCTGCGCTTGCGGCGATATACCAGGAGGTGCAGCGCCAGGCGGGGATGCTTTCATACAACAGGATATTCCTTATCCTTTGCGTGGCCTTCATGCTTGTGTCCCCTCTCCTGATACTGCTGAAGAGAGGGCGGGGGAAAGGACCGGCGGGCGTACACTGACTATTTTATTTCTTTAAACCCTGTCAGCTCCAGCACCGGATATCTCCCGCGCTCGACTCCCGTTCTCCAGGATATTGCGCCCGATGCCGTAATTTTCTTGCCGCTCAGGTCCGAAATGTTGACGCCGCCCGGGGCTACGTCGAGCCGTTTATACTCCTTGCCTTGAAATACCAGCGGCCTGTCGAGGTTGATTGCCCATCCGGTCGTCTCGCCGCCGACGGCCATGATTCTTTTCAATGTGCCGGTGACGGAAATATTGTTATTGCCAGTCCCGTCGCAGGTTCCGGCGGTGCAGACGGTAAGCAAGGACAGGGAAATTATAGCGGAGTAAATTTTAACCATGGATTCCCCTCACCCTCGGGTATTTATGCGAGGATTATCTCCAGCGCCTCGTCCACCTGCTCGACGCCTATTATTTCTATTCCTTTGATCTTCGGGAGCTTCTTCACGTTCGACTTCGGCATCACGCACCTGTCGAACCCGAGCTTCCCGGACTCGTAGGCGCGCATCTCGGCCTGCGCGATTGCCCGGACCTCTCCGCCAAGCCCGACCTCGCCCATCACCACCGTGCTGGGTGAGACCGGCACGTCTTTGAAGGCCGAGGCCACCGCCGCGATGACGCCCAGGTCTATGGAAGGCTCGTCCACTTTAAGCCCGCCAACGACGTTCACGTAAACGTCCTGACCCATCAGGTGAAGCCCTACGCGCTTCTCTAGCACCGCGAGCAGGAGCGTAAATCGGCCGTAGTCCACGCCGATGGCCGTACGCCTTGGGTTGCCGAAGGTCGTAGGAGCTACCAGCGCCTGGAGCTCCGCCATTATCGGCCTCGTGCCTTCCACCGTCGAGACGACTACCGAGCCGGTGACATTGAGCCGCCTCTCGGCCAGGAATATCTCGGACGGGTTCTTCACCTCGTTCAGGCCCGCGCCCTTCATCTCGAACACGCCTATCTCGTTCGTCGAGCCGAACCGGTTCTTCACCGCCCTCAGTATCCTGAAAGCGTGGCCGCGGTCGCCCTCAAAGTATAGCACGGTATCGACCATATGTTCGAGCACGCGCGGCCCGGCGATGGAGCCGTCCTTCGTGACATGGCCGACGATGAAGACGGGGGTCCCGGTCTTTTTCGCGTACACCACTAGCTGGCCCGCGCCCTCCCTGACCTGCGAGATGCTGCCCGGCGCGGACGATATCGCGGGGGAATAGAGCGTCTGGATCGAGTCCACCACGACCGCGTCCGGCTGCGCCTCCGATGCGTGCCGGAGTATGTCTTCAAGCGAGTTCTCCGCCAGGACGAGAAGTCCTTCCGAACTCGCACCGAGCCGCTCGCCGCGAAGCTTTATCTGTCTTGCCGATTCCTCTCCCGAGACGTACAGGACGCGCTTCCCCGTCGCCGCGAGGGCCTCCATCGCCTGGAGCATCAGGGTCGATTTCCCGATGCCGGGGTCCCCGCCCACGAGGACGACCGAGCCTTTTACGAGTCCGCCGCCGAGCACGCGGTCGAGCTCGCCGATGCCTACGGATGTCCGGTGCTCGCCTTCGCCGTGGATCTCGCCGATGGGCGTGGGGCGGCTCCGGGTGTTGTCCACAAACTGGGAAGCGACTCCCCGCTCCGGCGCGTCCCGCTCCTCGACCATCGTGTTCCACCCGCCGCACTCGGGGCATTTGCCCATCCATTTCGGCGCCTGGAACCCGCATGACTGGCATGCGAAGAATGTTTTTTGTTTAGGCATAATTATTCTGATTCTCCAATCCTTTTACAGAATTCATCTGTTTTAGGGTCTGGAATGAGTTTTTCATTTATTTTTTTATCCTTCGTCAAAAAAGACTTGCATTCTTCTTCAATTGAATTTACGTCTAAATTATCTAAAAAATCATAATCATTTATATATTTTATATATTTATACCCATAACAGCTCAAGGAATTGTAATACAACATCGCCAACTCGGGATCTGATAACTGTGCTCTAATAATTCTGATATAAGTTTTTTTATCTTTAATTTCCTTTTCATCTATTATCCTAAGTATCTGGAATAAATTTCTAAAATAATGTCCTAAATCAGCTTTATTACCTTCTTCGTCAAAAAATAAGTTGTAACTAATTCTAAATGTTTTTATTAAATCTTCCTTGTTTAAAAATAGTCGCAATTCTTTTTCCAATTTCTGCCTATAAATTTTGAAGCAATTTTTCCCTTTTTCCTCTCCCACACTTAAAGCTTTAACAATTTCATGATGCAAGTTCACCATATTAAAAAATATGTTTTCAAATCTTTGTTGTTCGTTAGTAGCTTTAGAATCTTCTGCGTCCTTTTTAGAATCTTCTGTCTCCTGTTTTTGATATAAAAAAGTACCTAATAAAAGTAAAAAGGAAAAAAATGCAAATATTGGATTTAACAACCCGCCTACATAGTCTCCAAAAACTCCCCATGTATTTTGCTCTTTTGCAAATTCAAAACAATTAAAATTTAAACAATAAGGAATGATTACAGCGGGTATGCTAATTAAAGTACCAATCAGCATTCCGATAACTATTTTTTTTATCATTAATACTCCCTCTTCACTCGCGCGCTTATCCCGCAGAGCACCTCGTATGAGATAGTGCCTATCCTGTCCGCGACCTCGTCGGCGGTTATCTCCTGGTCTCCTTGCCGCCCGATTACGACCGCCTCGTCGTGCACCGCAACATCGCCCAGGTCGGTCACGTCAACCATCGCCATGTCCATGCAGACCGTGCCGACTATCGGGCAGCGTTTGCCGCGGATGAGGACGTTGCCGATGTTCGAAAGCGCCCGGGAGAGGCCGTCGGCGTAGCCTATGGGGAGCGTCGCGATGAGGCTCGTGCGGGCGGTAGTGAACGTCCTGCCGTAGCTGATGGGTTTTCCCTTCTCAACCCATTTCAGGTGCATTACCTGAGTCTTGAGGCTCATCACCGGGCGGAGGTTTACCAACCCCTGCATGTGCCCGGCCGGATAGCAGCCGTAAAGCATTATGCCGGGCCGCACCATCGTGAAGAGCGACTGGCCGAAATCGATTACGGCGGCGCTGGCCGCGGCGTGGATATGCGGCGGCTCAACACCCGTGGCCTTAAGCCTGTCTATAACCCAGCGGAACTCGCTAATCTGGAACTCGGCGAACGATTTATCCCGCGCACTCACGTCCGAGAGATGCGTCATAAGGCCCTCGATGCGAAGCCCCGGTAGGTTTGCTATCTCCTGCACGAACTTGACCGCCTCGGCCGG
>JBEKYB010000171.1:0-4793 GCA_049511435.1 Nitrospirota bacterium
GCATGTACATGTAGTATGATGCAGGGGGACAATATGCCCCACCCATCTCCAGCATCCGGCCCGGTAAACCGGTTGCCAGTGGGCCAGGCCGAAGGAGAGGGATATTCCAGGAGGACTACTATGTCGAGAGTTTTTTATAAGAGGTTTTATCTTCTATTCCTGATGGTACTGACACTTGCGGCGGCTTCATGCGCGGCCCAGAAAGCGGCGGTCGTCCAGCCTCCCCCAAAACCCGCCAGGATAGCAGTAGTCCTGGGCGCGGGTGCTTCGAGGGGGTTTGCGCATATCGGCGTCCTGAAAGTGCTTGAGATGAACAAGGTGCCGATCAACATGATTGTCGGCACAAGCGCGGGCAGCTTCGTGGGGAGCCTTTACGCCTACGGGTATGACGCATATAGCCTGCAAGGCCTTGCCATCAACATAGAAAAAGGCGAAATAGCGGATCTGTGCGTGCCCGACAACGGGTTCATTAAAGGAGATAAGCTTGAGGGATTCGTGAACAAAAAGGTCAATAATACCCCCATAGAAAGGCTAAAAATTCCGTTTTATGCCGTCTCCACGGACATAGAGAGCGGGCAGGAGGTGGTTTTCGGCAGGGGTAATACGGGCGCCGCGGTGCGAGCGAGCTGCTCCATACCCGGGATATTCAGGCCCGCACTCATCAACGGGAGGATGTACGTGGACGGCGGGGTCGTAAGCCCGATCGCGGTCGACGCCGCGAGGAGGCAGGGCGCCGACGTGGTCATAGCGGTGGATATCTCCTCCGAGCTACCTAACTCGCAGCCGCAAGGCACGGTTGACACCATACTCCAGTCGATCGACATCATGTACTCAAAGATATCGGCCAGCCAGCTGACTCGTGCGGACGTGGTCATAAGGCCGAAGGTGGGCAGGATAGGCTCGGGAGATTTCGAAAAGCGTAATGAGGCCATAATGGAAGGCGAGAAAGCGGCGAACGAGGCAATGCCGAAGATAAACGCTATACTTATGAAACTAAGGCAGGACGGACGGCTCTAATGGGGATTTATTCCCGGAATATTTAAGGAGGTTCAAGGTGTTGCTATGTCCATTTTGCGAAGGTGAGCTTAAGCCGGAGATGAAGGTGGAGGGCGGTTGGGAGTGCTCCTGCGGTGAGTTTGTCCCAGATGGGCTGGCAGCAAAGCCTCCCAAGAACTGCGGCTGCGACAAGTGCAGGTGAAATAATGCAAAAAGTGATGTTCCTTTGCACCGGCAACTCCTGCCGGAGCCAGATGGCGGAAGGGTTCGCCAGGCATTACGGCGCGGATCTGCTCGAAGTCCATAGTGCGGGCCTGACACCCGCCGGCGTCAACGAGAACGCCATACAAGTGATGGCCGAGATCGGTATCGACATCTCCCGGCAGCGCTCGAAGGTGATAGACCAGGAACTCCTTGACGAGATGGATATTATTATTACGCTCTGCGGACATGCGGAGGCCCTCTGCCCGAGAACTCCCCCGCATATAAAGAGGCTTCACTGGCCCGTGAAAGACCCAATCCTGACCCGGGGCTCGAAAGATAAGGTCTTGGCCGATTTCCGACGTGCACGCGATGAGATAATGGACCTGGTGCTTGGCTTCATCAAAGAGCTCCGGCAGGGCTAAATTAACTTTTCGTTTGCCTCTTGACAATAATCTAACAAGTTACTTGACAACAGCACACTCAACATCTAAAATTAAAAACAGAGTCTTGTTTACCACCTTACCGGAGGCGGGGAATGAAGATAATAAAGTGGGACCCTTTCAAGGAGATGATGATGGTGGAAGACTTCTTCGATTCCATGTCGATTATGGACAAAAAGGAAAAACAGAGCACCTGGTCGCCCGCGGTGGACGTCTATGAGACGGAGAAGGACATGGTCCTAACCGCCGAGCTTCCGGGCGTGCGCCAGGAGGATATGTCGCTTACGGTCTTCGAAAATGTCCTGACTCTAAGGGGCGACAGGAATTTCGGAAGGGACGTGAAGCAGGAGAACTTCTACAGGATAGAGCGCAACTACGGCCATTTCTGCAGGCGGTTTTCGATGCCCTGCGAGGTGGATACCTCGAGGATAAGTGCGGTCTTCAACGACGGGGTGCTGAAGGTGGTAATACCCAAGGCTACTCAGCACGGCAAGAAGGTGCACGTCAAGATAAAGCCGGAGTCATCATAAAATGCCCGTGACGCAGGACTACTACGAGCTCCTGGGCGTGCCCAGGGGCTCGGACATAAAGGATATAAAGAAGGCCTACCGGAAGCTTGCGCGCAAATACCACCCCGATGTCAACCCTGGGGACAAGGATGCCGAGCGCAAGTTCAAGGAGATAGGGGAGGCCTACGACGTCCTGTCCGACGCGAAGAAGCGCGAGATGTATGACCGCTTCGGCCGCGCCGCGTTCGAGCAGGGCTACCAGCCCGGAGGAGCGGGCGCGGGGGCCGGTGCTACTCGTGGAGGCTTTGGGGGCGGGTTCAACCCGGAGGATTTTCAGGACGCCGGAGGCGGACAATACGGCGGTCAGTACCAGGACATATTCGAGGACCTCTTCGGCGCGCGCGAGGCGAGGGGCGGCCCCATGCGCGGCCAGGACTCCACCAGCACGATGGAGGTCAGCCTGGAGGACGCCCTTTTCGGCACGACCGCGCAGCTGAGCCTGAAAAGAGAGGTCTACTGCCCCGTGTGCGGCGGCAGCGGAGACGACCCCGGCAGCAACCCAACGACCTGCCCCGAATGCAAGGGCACGGGCAAGGTCAAGGGCGCCAGGTCTATTTTTACCATGACCCAGCAATGCCCCAGGTGCAAGGGCGCGGGCAAGATAAGCGACCCATGCAGGAACTGCGGCGGCCGCGGCCATATATCCAAGACGGAGCAGCTCTCGGTCAAGATACCGCCCGGCGTGGATAACGGCTCGAAGGTGCGCCTTGCCGGCATGGGCGGGCCCGGGGTGGCCGGCGGTCCTCCCGGCGACCTGTACATCATAACAAGGGTGAGGCCGCACACCTTCTTCGAGCGCAGGGGCGACAACCTCTACTGCGAGATACCCATTACGATTAGCGAGGCGGCGCTGGGCGCAAAGATAGACGTGCCAACGAAGGACGGGATAGTCACCATGACAATCCCGGCGGGCACTCAGTGTGCTCAGGAGTTCCGGCTTCGGGGCAAGGGCGTGCCCCACCTGGGGGGCACAGGCGCGGGCGACCAGTATGTCCGCGTGAAGATTGCGGTGCCGGTGAGCCTGCCGGAACAGGCGAAGCAGCTCCTGAAGGACCTCGACAGGCTTGTCCCGCAGGACCCGCGGGCCGGAATTTCCTTCCGGGGTTTTAGGCGGAGGGGCACGGCATGACCGGGCGCGAGAGGGCGGTATACATGATAAGCGTGGTGGCCGAGATGCTGGGCGTGCATCCGCAGACTCTTAGGCTGTACGAGCGCGAAGGTTTTATCAGGCCCGGCCGAACCGAGGGCGGAGTGCGCCTTTATTCCGATAACGACATTGAGCGGATAAAGCTTATTTTGAACCTCACCCGCGAGATGGGAGTGAACCTGGCGGGCGTGGATGTGATACTCTCCATGCGCGAGAGGATGGAGAAACAACGCGCAGAGATGGAAGACCTGATGGATGAGATGCGCAGGGAGTTCGTGGCGGAACTGAAGCGGCGAGGGGAAGCGCCCGGCAAGGCGGTAGTGAAAACCGGGAAGAACAGGATTATAAAGGTCAAAATCAATGAGCCCAGAAACAATCCAAAAGACCGTTAAAGCCGGCGGCTGCGAGATAAATACCCTAAAGGCCGGGAGCTCAAAAGGCAAGGATATCCTGCTCCTGCATGGGATGAGCTTCCAGGCGGAGACCTGGCGCGACTTAGGCACGCTTGGAGTCCTGGGCGGGGCGGGCTACGACGTCACGGCGATAGATATGCCGGGTTTTGGCAGGACGAAGAAATGCGGCGCGGGCCCGGATGCGGTGTTACTTAAGTTCTTCGAGGCGGAGGGCTTAAGGAAGCCGGTAATGATAGGTCCTTCGATGGGCGGGCGGACAGCGCTCAACTTCGCCCTCGACCACCCCGAACTCGTGGGCGGCCTGGTGCTTATCGGGTGCGTAAGCGTGGAAGAGAACCGGGACAGGCTCCATACCATCGGAGTCCCCACACTCATCGTCTGGGGGGAAAAAGACCATATCGCGCCGATGTCTAACGCGGAGCTTCTGCACAGGGAGATAAAGGGGGCGAGGCTTCTGGTTATCGCCGGCGCCAGACACCCGGCTTATCTCGATAACCCGCAGCTCTGGCATACCGAACTCCTGGATTTTTTAAAGGCGAATTATAAATAGCGGGTGTGGCTAATGGGTATGGCGCGAAAAGGTGTTAATTTTTGAGCCGCTCATGACGCTCGGTAAACGGCCATCGCCTGGAAATCAGGCACATGGCCACCTCGCCATGATGACTCAAAAATTAACACCTTTTCACGCCGGGGCCGCTCTAAACATTAAAACATTTCTGTTAGCTCTCTGACTACTTCCGCATCCTCCGACTCGACCTCGATAAGCTGGTCCTTGGCGTAGCCCTTTTTCAGACCTTCCGGAGTCATCGATACCATCTTAACAGTCTGTTTTACCGGATGCGTCTTAAGCGCCACGTATGCACGGACTACGGCCGCCACTGCCGCCTCCTGGAGGATTATCCTGTCCCCGTCCTTAGTCGTCAGCGCGAGGCGCAGGTGCCTGTGCCCCTCGGGCACGGCAAGCAGGGCGGAAACAATATCTTCATTTTTAATCATGAGCGTCCGCGGCATAAAGCCTCCTGCG
>JBEKYB010000172.1:0-4785 GCA_049511435.1 Nitrospirota bacterium
CGCCTCTATTTCCGTTAAATCCCGCTGCGTGAACCTGTGGTGGTCAGGGTACTCCATTGTCCCCGTGATTTTAGCATTAAGGTTCTGTAAAATCAACGTAAAAGAGGCCGGGTCGGCCAGGCCAGAGGCCGCGAAAACCTTCTTTCCCGATATGGATGAAAGCGGCATCATATCGCTCTTACCGAGACTGTAAAAGGCCACGGGCGCATGTACCGCCCTCAGTGGCGGAATTGCCGGGAAAGCCTGCTTTACCGCCTCTATCCCCTCGTCCGCGCCCGGCCTGTCGGCCCGGGTCAGGACTATTAAATCGGCGCGCCGCGCCTCCGGCTTCGGCTCCCGCAGGTAGCCCAGGGGGATAGTGAACCCGTTCCCGAAGGGTCTCAGGGCGTCCATGAGGAGTATGTCAATGTCCCGGTAAAGCCTGACATGCTGGAAGCCGTCGTCGAGTATCAGCACGTCGGGGCTGAATTTCTCTATCGCCAGGAGCCCGGCGGCGTACCTGTCGCACCCCATGACGACCGGGACGCCCGGCAGGCTCCCGGCCAGGAGAACGGCCTCGTCGCCAGCCTCGTCCGCCGGGAGCAGCATGTCCTTACCGTCCGATACTACCCGTGTTTCCCCTTCCGATAACCCCCTATAACCTCTGGTAATTACCGCTGGCCTTGTCCCGGCTGAAGCAAGCATCTCGGCCAGGTATATGACAAAAGGCGTTTTACCGGTGCCGCCCGCCGTTATGTTCCCGACGCTTATCACCGGGCGGGGAAGTGTCAGGACTTTAATCCAGCCGTAATTATATATGGCTCTCCGTACCCTCGTTGCCAGGGAGTACAGCGCCGCAAACGGCGCGAGCAGGTAGAAATGCGGAGGGATGGGCAGCTCGCCTTTAAGAATCCTGAGCGTTTTTCGGGAGAGGTTCATGGGTAAAGGTATTTTTCTATCAGTTGGACGTATCTATCCAGGGCGCCCCGGTTCCGGGCCAGGGCCGCCTTTGCGGCCTCGCTTACCGCCGCCAGACGTTTCGGGTCTGAAATCAGCCGGAGCGCCTCGTCGGCCAGTTCCAGGCCGTCCCGCACAATGATGCCTGCCCCGCATTCCCTGAGGACCGTGCTGATTTCGGCGAAATTGTGCATATGCGGCCCGAAAAATACCGGCTTCCCGAACGATGCGGGCTCAAGGACGTTATGTCCTCCGACGGGGACGAGGCTGCCCCCCACGAAGCTGAAATCCGCAACCCGGTAAATCGCGGCAAGCTCGCCCATGGTGTCGAGCAGGATAATTCCCGCCCTTGGCGGCTCGCCGGGCTTTATCATCGTCTTACGTCTGAACCCGAGGCCATTGTCCCTCAAGAGGGCTTCCACCCTGGGGAGCCTCTCCGGGTGCCTTGGCGCCAATATCATGGATGCGGCGGGGTATTTCTCAAGTATCTTCCGGTATGCTATAAGCGCCTCTTTTTCCTCGCCCTCGTGCGTGCTGCCCGCTATGAATACGAGCGAGTCCTCCGGTATCCCTAAACTGCTCTTAGTGAAGGACTTTGAGCCGTTGCTTGTGCTACGGCTGGCCTGGTCGAATTTGATGTTCCCCAAGACCCGTACACTGCCGCCCGGCGCGCCCAATGCCTTTATGCGGGCGGCGTCCTGCTCGGTCTGCATTCCGAGGTCAGATATGAGCTGGAGCACCCGGGACATCAGAAATATAAACTTTGAGTAGCCCCTGAAGGAACGCTCGGATATCCGGCCGTTTATCATGACCGCAGGGATATTTTTATCGTGAAGCGTACCCAGGAGGTTCGGCCATATCTCGGTCTCGACCACGACAAAAAGGCCGGGCCTAAGTAGCGACACTACCCTCCCGACGACGCACCTGAAATCGAACGGGAAAAAGAATATCGAGGCTATGCCGCCGATATTCTCCCTTGCGACATTATTGCCCGTCTCAGTCACGGTGGAAAAATATATCATCAGGTCGGGATGCCGCTCCTTGAGCGCCTTTACCACCGGTACGGCGGCCAGGGTCTCGCCCACGGACACCGCATGCACCCATACGGTCTTTCCGCTATGCGGCTTGATAAAACCTTTATCAAAGAACCCCAGCCGCTGGCCGATGCCGGCCCTCGTCCTGCCCTTAAGGGCCAGCCTTACCGCCATGTACGGGAAATAGAAGACGGCCAGGACATAGAGAATAAAACTGTATAAGTGGAATATCATTTCTCCCAGAACCTGTCCGCGGCATCGGTTATCTCGCGCATCACGGCCTCAAGCTCGGCCCGCTTCGCCTCCATGAGCTCCCTGCCTGCGTCCCGGGGCACATGGACAAGCCGGCCGTAGATTATTATAACCTTGGTAAAGGGGTACGGGATTATGAAGCCGTCCCAGGATTTAAGGGTTTTTTTTTGAGCGCCCCGTACGTGAGCGGGAGGATCGGCAGGCCTGTGGCCTTTGCGGCCTGGATGACGCCCGGCTGGGCAATATAGCGGGGGCCGCGGGGGCCGTCCGGAGTGAAGGCTATGCTGTGACCCTGGCGGGCCAGCCTGATTATCTCTTTCAGGGCGGCCATTCCGCCCCTTGTCGTGGAACCGCGCGACGAATTTATGCCGAGATGTCTTACTGTCCTGCTTATCAGTTCGCCGTCCTTGTGGCGGCTGACCATTACCGTCGCAGGCTCGGCTCTTTTGATGAACGGCGACATGAGTATCCTGTTGTGCCAGAAAGAGAATATCACCCTCTGGCCCGGCGCGGGCACCTGCTCCGGGTTTAATACCTTATAGTCCACGCTCATCTTCAGGAGCCTGAGGCAGACGGCCCCCAAAAGCGGCACGATAAACATCATAAGGCGGTTAAACAGCTTCGACATGCTCGCTCTCCATGCCTCCGAACTGCATCTCGTAAAGCTTCTTGTATATCGGGCTTTTCGCCAGCAGCTCCGTATGGCTGCCCACCGCCTCGATGCGCCCGGAATCGACGACCACGATTTTATCCGCGTTTATCACGGTAGAGAGCCTGTGCGCTATCACCAGCGTCGTCCGGTTCTTCATCAGGTTCTCAAGCGCCTTCTGGACTATCCTCTCCGATTCCGTGTCCAGGCTGGACGTCGCCTCGTCGAGGATGAGTATCGGGCTGTCCTTCAGGATTGCGCGGGCAATAGATATGCGCTGCTTTTCCCCGCCCGAGAGCCTTGTACCTTTCTCCCCCACTACCGTGTCGTATTTCCGCGGCAGTTTTTCGATGAATATGTCGGCGTGCGCGGCCGTTGCAGCGGCCATTATTTCATCGTCCGTATATTTATCCTTCCCGTAAGCGATATTCGCCTTTACCGGGTCGTTGAAGAGGACCGTATCCTGCGTGACTACCGCTATCTGCTGCCTGAGGGTCTTGAGTTTGAAATCGCGGATATCCACGCCGTCGATCAGTATCTTGCCCTTTTGCAGCTCGTAGAAGCGCGGCAGCAGGTTGGCTATTGTAGTCTTGCCGCCACCGCTCCCGCCTACCAGCGCCACCACCTCGCCCTTCTTTATTGTCAGGTCCACGTCCGTCAGGACATTTACGCCGCCGCTGCCGTAGCCGAAGCAGACGCCCTCGAACGTTATGCTTTCCTTTATGCCGTCCGGTCCGTCGATGCCCCTTTTCATGGCGGCCTTCTCGGTATCCATGTCGAAGACCTTGAAGACGCGCTCGGCCGCCGCGACCGCTTGCTGGACGTTATTGTGCAGGCCGGCCAGGGCCTTTATCGGCCCGTAGAGCATGAAGAGGGCGGCGGTGAACGAGAAGAACGCGCCGGTCGTCATGCTGCCGTGTATGACCTTGCTGCCGCCGTAGTATATGATGAGGGCCATCGCGACACCCCCGACCGCCTCCATGGTCGGCGCGACAATGCTCGATATCTTCCCCGCCTTTACCGTGAGCTTTGTATATTTCTCGTCCTCCGCCTGGAATTTCGCGTTTTCGAGCTCCTCGGTCGTGAAAGCCTTGACTATCTTGCTGCCGGTAAAGCTCTCGTGCATGATGTTCATCAGGCCCGCGGCGGATTCCTGCGTCCTCCGGCCCACGAGCTTCATTTTTTTCCCGTATTTCGATATGAAAAGGCCCGCGAACGGGAATACCAGGACCGAGACTATAGCGAGCTTCCAGTCCCGCACGAAAATGACGACGAGCAGGCCCACTACCGTGAACGACTGCTGCAGGAAATCCTTCACCAGGCTGGAGGCGAGCCTGCTGAGCGCGCCTACGTCGTTGATGATATATGAGGTGAGTTTTCCGGTGTTAGTTGACTGGTATTCCTGCAAGGGGAGATACATTATGTGCGAGTAGAGGTCGTTCCTGATGTCATTTATCACGTGATACGAAGCGTATTGGGTCAGGTACGACTGGAGGAATGAG
The DNA here is from genome assembly GCA_049511435.1 of Nitrospirota bacterium. Classification (GTDB taxonomy): domain Bacteria; phylum Nitrospirota; class JACRHJ01; order JACRHJ01; family JACRHJ01; genus JBEKYB01. Next base: position 4,374 of record JBEKYB010000172.1, read on the forward strand.
AAGAAACCCTTGACTATATAGACAGTTACTACGGCGAGCGGCAGGACCGCCAGGAGCGTCTCGTCCTTTTTGACGAAGATGCCGTCAAGTACCGGCTTTATCAGCCAGGCGACGAGGGCGCTGGTCCCGGACACAACCAGCGTGCAGAATATGGCCGCGACCGTTATCTTTAAATACCTGCGTATGTAAGGCCATAGCCTGTAAAGCAAGTCCATCAGCCTATTAACCTCACTATCTCTTCCGCGGCCCTTTTGGAAGCCCCGGGACCGCCCAGTTTTTCCCGTACCGCCCCGAGCTTCAGGATAATCCCCTCCCGATATGCTTTATCACAAAACATCCTTAAAATCAAGGAACTTATGCTTTCAGGATTGGCTGCGCCCTGTATCAGCTCCGGCACCGCTTCCTCGCCCGC
>JBEKYB010000173.1:0-4784 GCA_049511435.1 Nitrospirota bacterium
GGAAGTACGCTGGGGGAAAGAGGATAAATCGAGATAAAGGAATGTAATAACTTTAGAAATAAAAATTTTATTTACTTACTTGATTTTTTTTTAATTATAATATAAGATTAAAAGTAACTCAGCCGTCCAAAAGGGTTTTAAATCGCTTTACAGTAATAATTTTTGTAGTATTAACGAAACAACACAGCGAAAAGGAGGTTTAAGTCTTATGGCACAGAATTATACTTTTCAGGAGATTGGGAAAAGGATACGGGAACTCCGCGGGAACGATCGCCAGAAGGATTGGGCGGCAAGGATAGGTTGCGACCAAGGCTACATATCCCAGGTCGAAAACGGGGTGACCAAGCCGTCGCTGGCCTTCCTTAGGCAGGTGACGGTCTTGACGAATGCCAGCATCGACTGGATACTCACGGGCCGGGGCGAAAAATTACGCATAGAACAAGGGCCGGACTCATTTACCATAGAATTCATGGCAAACGCAGGCGGGAACGCCCTTAAAGAGCTTCAGGGGAACCCGAGGCTCCTCCAGGCGGTGGACAGACTTCTAAAGGAGGAGAAGGGCAGGGTGGTACTGGAGGCGATGTGCGAGATGGAAGCGCATAAGATAAACGGTCTCGCGCAGTTCATGGGCGTTTGCGCTTGACGGCTATTCTCCGGCCTTTTTCCCGGAAATAATCCGGAATACATCGATTATTCCTCCCACCACTGCGCCCTCGGCCGCAAATACCAGGAGGAATATGAAAAGGAGCAATGCCCCCCGCGGCGAAAACAGGATTCCGGCCTCGTCCACTTCTCCTATGGCGACGGCGCTGCCGGCCGCGATAAGCACGAAGCAGGCCCAGGCGAAGGCGAAAAGTATTGCGAACCTGAGCCAGAACCGCTGGCGGTAGAACCACATGTCCCTGTTCCGCATCAGCGGCTCGAGAGGAGAGATGCCGTACCGCGCCCACTCAAGGGCTGCGCCGAGGAATACGCCTGTCCACAAAAAGGCGATGAGAATTAATGCAGCTATCGAGAGGTCGGCCGGTTCCGGCCCGGTGCGTGTACAATAGTAAAAGACGGAGGCCGGCAGACCGACCGCCCCGAATACCATTACCGATTTCTGCCAGAGTTTTATCGCCCGTTCCATAATCTCACAGCACCTGCAGCAGGGCGCACTTCAAGTATTCCGTCTCAGGCGCGGCAAGCAGCACCGGGTGGTCCTTCGACTGCGACCTTAGCTCCAGCATCCGGACGGATCTGCCCGCGCCCGACGCGCTCTCTCGGAGCATCTCCACGAACCGCTCCCGGTCTAGGTGGAACGAGCATGAGCAGCTTATAAGGTATCCGCCGGGGGTCACGAGCTTCATGGCCTTTACGTTCAAGTCCCTGTAGCCCTTCAGACCCTCGGCGAGCCTGGCCCGGCTCTTTATGAACGCGGGCGGGTCGGACACTATGACATCGAACCTTTTGCCGCTGCCGAGGAAGTTTTTAAGGGCATCGAATGCGTCCGCGCGCAGGAAATTGACGTTTTCAACCCCATTCAGCCCGGCATTGTCTCCGGCCAACTTCAGGGCATTTGCCGAGGAGTCGATGCCGGTTACGGTCTTTGCCCCAGCCCGCGCTGAGTATAACGACCAGGCACCTGTATGACAGAAGAGGTCCAGGACATCGGCGCCTTCCGATATCCCGTCCAGGAGGGAGTAGTTGTCCACCTGGTCTAAAAAGAAGCCGGTCTTCTGCCCCTCCATGAGGTCCACCTTAAAGCGGAGGCCCTCTACCAATACCGTGACTGGGCCGGCGTAATCTCCCTTAACGACAGTCTTCTCCTGCGGGAGGCCCTCCATGGCGCGGAGACTCGAGTCGTTCCGGAGTACCATCCCCTCGGGGCCGTAAACATCGTCCAAGGCCCTCAGTACGTCCGGGCCAAGCCTCTCTATCCCCGCCGTCAGGACCTGTATTGACAGCCATTGCCCGTACCTGTCCACGACCAGCCCGGGCAGCATGTCCGATTCGGAAAAGACGGCGCGGTAGGTGTCCCTGTCCGGGTAAAAACTCTCCCTGAGCTTCTTTGCCTCGGCTATCCTGCCTTTAATCAGCTCAAAGGTTATATCTTCTTTCTTCCTGGTCAGGAGCCTCACGGCTATGAGGGAATGGGGGTTGGCGTATCCTATCCCGACCGGCTTGCCCGAATGGTCCTCCAGTACAACCAGTTCGCCCGGCTCGATGCCGGAGAGTGCCCCCTTATCGAATTCGTTCGAGAACGCCCAGGGGTGCCCCCGGCGGAGCCGCCTGTCTTCCTTCTTCTTGAGTCTCAGCGTCTTTATGTCCCGCTCCAATCTTCTTCTCAAAAAATAAAGGACGCATACCATGCGTCCCTGACTAAGCCTGCTGATTCAATGTCATCCTCGCGGAAGCCGACATTGCGGAGCCGAAGGCCAACTGCACGGAACCGAAGGTTCCGAAGATGAATGAATGCGCGGCGCTTGAGCCGCCGAAGATAAAGAGATGCGCGGCGCAGCCGGGAATCCAGTGAATCTGCCGAAGATACTAGAACTCCCGGACTTCGACATAGGTATGTTTCCTGAGGTCCTGCACCCAGCGCGCGAAATATGCCTCGCCCTGCTTCGAGGACAGCGCGTCCACTATCTGAGGCCGCGCCTCGGCCAGGGTCTTCGTCACCGCGGGCGTTTTCTGCACCACTTTTATGAGCTGATACTCCTTGTTCATCCTTATAGGCTCGCTTACCTCGCCTTCCGCCATCTTGAACGCCTTTTCCTCGATTGCGGGGGTCATCTCGCCGCGGCTGAATGTGCCCAGGACGCACGTCTTGGCTGCCTCGGGATTGCCGACGCACTTTGCGGCCATATCCTCGAACGCCGTACCCGCAGTTATCTGCGCCCTGGCGTCCTCGGCGCTCTTGAGCGCCTTGTCCATGTCCCCGTCCACTGCCGGGAACGAGATATTCGCAATCCGCACCGTCTCCTTCTCGGAGAACTTCTCCTTGTTCTGGTTGTAATAATTTACGATTTCCTCTTCCTTGATGCTTATCTTCGATTTGACCGCCCGGTTGACCAGCCTTAGGATCATTAGCTGCTCCGTGAGGTTCTTCCGGTAGTCGTTGACGCTGTAACCTTCATTTTCTAAAGCGGCGGCGAACGCGGCCTTGTCCATGTTGTTCTTCTTCATTATATCGGCGACCGCATCGTCTATTTCCTTGGTTGTCACCTCGATCCCCTGGAGCTTGGCTTCTTGTATCTGGAGGTACTTGTCAATGAGATTATTCAGGGTGGACCTCTTGAGCCTTTCAGTCATACGGGCGAGCTCGTCACCCCTGTAGCGCTGGTTCAACTCGTTCAGCGCGGGGGCCATTTCGGACTGGAGCTCGCTTAATGTTATGACGTTCTGGCCGACTACGGCGACGACCCGGTCAATTTCCGTTGCGGCCATTACGGCACTGGCCGAAAGTACGGCCGCGAGAAACAGCGCGGTAAATAAAAACTTTTTCATCTTGGACCTTCCATGGGAGTTAAAGCCTGACAACATCTAAAGATATGGCGTAAAGATAACATGCCGGAGGCCCGAAAAGCAAGATTTATTCGCTTTAACCACATGACTTATTGAAATTGAAGGCATATTTTGTTAAAATCCACCGATGAGCAAGCCAGAGATAATCCCACCCTCCACGGTGCCCCCTATTATATATACGACCCTTGCGGCTCTGATCTTTTTGGCCCTGGCCTTTTCGGCGTGTTCCCGGGACCGGGGCCTTTACAAGGATACCCGGGTCATTATGGGGACTTACGTCACCATCACGGCGGACGCAGACGGGAAGACGGACGAGGAAGTCAGAAGCGCGGTTGACGCCGCATTCGGCGAAGTGACCCGGGTGGATGTGCTGATGAGCACGTACAAGCCGGAGTCTCAGTTGAACGAGATAAACGCCCATGCAGGTATATCTCCCGTCAAGGCCGACCCCGAGGTCATCGAGAACGTCAAGGACGCCGTTTATGTGGCAGCCGTGACCGGCGGGGCCTTCGACCCGACGGTCGGCCCGCTGGTCAAGCTCTGGAAGATTGGGAGCGAGAATGCGCGCCTCCCGTCGCCCGGCGAGATAGAGAGGGCGAAGGCGCTCGTGGACTATCGTCAGATAAAAATCGACGAGGAACAGGGGACGATATTCATAGCGAAGAAGGGCGGCTCGATAGACCTGGGCGGCATTGCCAAGGGCTATGCCTCGGACAGGGCGGTCGAATCGCTTAAAAAGAGCGGCATAAAGGGCGGTATCGTTGCCTGCGCCGGAGATTTGAAGGTCTTCGGCCTCCGCCCGGACGGCAGGCCCTGGCGTGTTGGTATACGGCATCCGAGGGACAAGGAAGCGCTCCTCGCGAAGGTTGACCTGACCGACGCGGCGACCTCTACATCTGGCGATTACGAGAGGTACTTCATCAAGGACGGCGTCCGCTACCACCATATAATAGACCCATCCACCGGCTATCCGGCGAGGGGGCTTATCAGCGTTACGGTAATTGCAAAGGAATCCTGGCGCGCCGATGCTATGTGCAAGCTTTTCGTAATGGGCCCGGAGAAGGGTTACAAACTTGCCCTGGAGCACCCCGAGATTGAGGTCCTGATGGTGACATCCGAGGGGAAGATATTGGCGACAGGGCGGTTTAAGGACATGAAAATCGGGCCGGTGAAAGTGACAGGCCCTTAAAAAAATGCGGATTCGCTAATATTTGTAAATCGGCAGGGACGGCGCATTTATTTAGAAGTTATCATGGCGAAATGTCCATCTGCCCCGT
>JBEKYB010000174.1:0-4762 GCA_049511435.1 Nitrospirota bacterium
GGTTCGAGGACCATTTCATCTCCTCGGCCAGCCTGGTCAGGAGGTTCATCACCCGGATAATCTCCTCGGGCGAGAGCATCTCCGCCATCTCCTTGTACTCCTGCACCTCGGGTGCGGGGAGGTCTATGGCCTTATCGGGCCGGGGCGAGACCTTGCAGACAAGTAAATCCCGGAACAGGCCCAGTATCTCAGTGGAGAAGCGCCTCAGGTCCTGGCCCTTGTCGACGAGCGCGTCCACCACCCCTAGAGTCCCGGCTGCGTCCTGCGACAATACAGCGCGCGCCGCTTCCTTTACGGCCTCCCGGCCCACAAGCCCGAGGGTGACGTCGATGTCCTCCTCGCGCACGCCCGCATCCCCGCAGTAGGATATGACCTGGTCCAGCAGGCTGAGCCCGTCCCTTACGGAACCCTCGGCAAGCGAGGCGAGCCTCCCGAGCGCGGCGTCGTCCGCTTTTATGTTTTCCTTCTCCGTGAGCGATTTCAGGTGGGCCTCTATCTGCGCCTTCGGCACCCGCCTGAAGTCGTAGTGCTGGCAGCGGGAGAGAATGGTCGCGGGCAGCTTGTGCGGGTCGGTAGTGGCAAGGACGAACACGACATGCGGCGGCGGCTCTTCGAGCGTCTTTAATAGCGCGTTGAACGCCTCGCCCGTCAGCATGTGCACCTCGTCGATTATGTAGACCTTGTACCTGCACTTGGCGGGCGCATACTTCACGTTCTCCCGGAGGTCCCGGATGCTCTCGATGCCGCGGTTCGAAGCCGCGTCGATTTCCATCACGTCAACGGACGAGCCCTGGGTGATCTCGGTGCAGGAGTCGCATTCCCCGCATGGGGAAGGCGTCGGGCCCTTGGCGCAGTTAAGCGCCTTCGCCAGTATCCTGGCGGTGGTGGTCTTGCCCACGCCGCGTGTGCCGGAGAAGAGGAACGCGTGGGCTACCCGGCCCATGCTGAGCGCGTTCATCAGGCTCCTGGTCACGTGTTCCTGGCCTACCACGTCCCCGAACTGCTGGGGCCGCCATTTGCGGGCCAGAACTGTATAGCTCATCTTCTCTCCTATAATGCCCCTCACCCCTAACCCCTCCCCCACGGGTGGGGAGGGGAATTAAAGGGGAAGGGGATTCCACCTTCAGTCATCGTAAGGGACGTCAGGCCAGGCTGACCTGCGGCGCCCAGGAAGCTCCGCTTACCGCTGCTTCCTTCCGGACCTGACGGGGTTCACGGTTTCCTGCCGCGCAGAACCCGGCCGGACGGCCCATACCATGACTGCCCGGATTAGTTACCGGTTGTAGCTGCCCGATTTATCGGGCGGTTTAAAGATGAAGAGCGCCCCATGAACGGGGCGGCTGCATATTACGGATTACTGTCCCCTGATTTGCTGGCGGAGAGGGTGGGAGTCGAACCCACGGTACACCTTTTGGGCATACACGCGATTTCCAGTCGCGCACCTTCGGCCACTCGGTCACCTCTCCGTTAGCCGCACGTCATTTTCTGGCGGAGAGAGAGGGATTCGAACCCCCGGTGGAGTCACCCCCACAGTTGATTTCGAGTCAACCGCCTTCGACCCCTCGGCCATCTCTCCTTACGCCGGAACCTATTTTTATAATATAACCGTCGCCCAAAGTCAACCTCTAAATGGGGAAAAGCAATAGGGAATTTTAATAAGGCGATATGCTTTGCGCCGGGCGTTTGATTTTCGTTAAAACAGTGTTTAGTTTAACAGACCGGTAGGGATAATTCAATAACTATTATCAATTGGCATATGCCAGGGTGAAGGGGATTAGATTTTTAACCATCATGACGTTCGGTAAACGTCCAGCGCCCTCAAATCGGGCAGATGGACACCTCACCATGATAATTAAAAATTTAATCCCCTTTACCCTGGGTTTTATCCCGACGCCCCTCGAAGAACTCCCTGAGGAGCGACAGGCACTCATCCGCCATTATGCCGGAGGAGACCTGCGCCCGGTGGTTCAGCCTTTCGTCCCCGAGTATGTTGTATATGCCGAAGACGGCACCGTATTTAGGGTCGTGCGCCCCGTATACAACCCGGGCGGCCCGCGCGTGCATCAGCGCCCCGGCGCACATCACGCAAGGCTCCTTGGTTATGTATACCGTGGCCTCCGGCAGCCTCCACCGCCCCAGCCTCATCCCCGCGTCCCGGAGGGCCAGCACCTCGGCATGGGCGGTCGGGTCATGGCCCTGTTCCCTGCGGTTATGGGCCACTGAGACCACCTCGCCACTCACAACGACGACCGCGCCTACCGGCACCTCGCCCTCCGCGAGCGCGGCCCTGGCCTCGGAAAGCGCAATCTCCATGAATTTTCTGTCCCTTGCACTATCCATGAGGGGCAATTATAGCCCTCTGGCCTTTCCTTTTCCATTAATTTCTTTGACATCGGCAGCGCAAAAACCTATATTTGCAGCATGAGACCCACTGCACTCACGATAGCCGGCTCGGACCCGTCGGGCGGGGCGGGCATACAGGCCGACATAAAGACGTTCGCGCGCATGGGCGTCTATGGGGCGGCCGTCCCGGCCGCGCTTACCGTGCAGGACACCCTGGGAGTAATTGCGGTAAAACCCCTGCCCCCGGACTTTATAAGAAGGCAATTGACGGCAGTGCTTGAGGATATCAAGGTCGGGGCGGCGAAGACGGGCATGCTCCTAAGCTCCGGCGCGATAACTGCCGTCGCGGATATATTCAAGGGATATGGCGGCATAAAACTCGTAGTGGACCCGGTGACGATATCGTCGTCTGGTAAGAGGCTACTAAGGAAGGACGCGGAAGGGACCCTTATTTTAGCACTTTTCCCGCTCGCGTACGTCGTTACGCCGAACGTACCGGAGGCGGAGGCGCTTTCAGGCATGCATATAAGTAATATTAAGGACTTAAAGGAGGCGGCAGGGAAGATAAAGGCGCTGGGGCCAAGGCACGTCCTGATAAAGGGCGGACATCTGCCGGGCGAGCCTGTGGATATCCTCTTCGATGGCAGGGTGTTCACCAGTTTCCCGGGCGGCAGGATTACGGGGAAGGAAATGCACGGTGCGGGCTGCGTGTTTTCGGCCGCAGTCACGGCCGGGCTCGCCAGAGGCAGGAACATCAAGGAGGCCGTTACGGACGCCAAGGGCTTCGTGACAAGGCTGATAAAAGACGCGTCTCCCGTGGGGAAGGGGCGCATACCGCTTTTGTGACAGTATTAATTCTTCGTGATGTCGCTCTCGGTGTTCACGATGACGTTGGCGGTGGTTTCTTCCCATGTATCGACTATTGGGTCTTCGTCCATATTGTACCAAGCGACGGCGGTAAAGCTTAGCGAGTCCGCACCCGGCGGGTCGTTATTCATGGGGTCCCCTCCGGGATTTGAATTGCCGGCGTAGTCCGCACCGACGGTATACTCGTAAAAGCAGGTACCCTGGGGCTGCCATCCGATGACCGAAAGAAACGGAGAATAGGTATTGTACTCGGCCTTGTAAGCGGTTTCCGACGTATAGATTGCCTGAAGGTTGGTTCTTGCCTCGGACTGTTTCGCCTTGAGGCGGTATATACGCATGGTGGGTATGGCGATGGCCACGAGGATGCCGATGATAACGACTGCTATCATTATCTCTATGAGGGTAAAGCCTGAAAACTTTTCCCTTCCCTTGCGGAAAACCCGCACAAGCGCCTCCATGGAGAAAATTCTTATATCGGTATCAAAAAAATTATCCGTCAATAGCGCACCTAAGTCAAGGATATTTTCTAAAGTTAAAGGCAGATTGGTTACAGAAATTGTCAGGATTGTTGGAATTTTATGTAACTATTCCTTTAATTATGAGTCTAAATATGTAAAAGAGGAAAAAGACAGTCAATGAATGTTCTAGAAACGGGGGTTTATATGAAAAGGCTGCATTTATTGATACTTACGATAGGGCTGTGCCTTATGGCGCCTATCGCTGCGGCTGCGCAGTATGAGGCGGCCGCAAACAGCGCCCCGCCCGTGGGCCAGGCGCTGATAAGAGAAGGCGATTACGCCGTGGAGCTGGCCAAGGCGCTGAACGTCGGCAATGTGACAAGCGAGGCGGATGCCGAAGACGCCCTTGCCGCAGTCGGCATAAGCCCTAAAAGTGGTTGGATTTCCGACTTTCCGGTCACGCCCGATATACTCGCCGGGGTAGAGGCCTCGGCTGACATGGCCGTCGATGCGGGCAGCCTGCCGATGAACAAAGTGGAGGTGGACAAGGCTTTCCTTACGCTGAACACCAGGCTTGCCCTTGACGTAACACCGGGCGCTGCCGCCAATGACAATGAGCAGGCCGAAGCGCCTCCCGCGCCGAGCGCCGCGAATAACTATTATTATGACGAAGGACCGCCCGTGATAACGTATTATACGCCGCCACCCGACTACGCATACCTGTACGCATGGGACCCGTTCCCGTTCTGGTGCGGCGGTTTCTGGTTCCCGGGGTATTTCGTCCTCGCCGATTTCAATTTCGGGTTCAGGGGCCACCACGGGTTCTTTGGCAGGGACGAGTTCGGGTTCTACAGGAACGGCGGCCGCGGGTGGGAGCATGGGGCTATATCCAACCACGTAATCGACCCGGTAAGCGGGAGGTCGGTGACGGTAGACCCGGTTTCGAAGCGTCCGCTGACCCGTACCGCATACACGCCTGTAGGGGCTAAGTCGTTCGAGCCGGTCAGCCGGACGGCGGGCGGAGCTTCCTTTAACAGGGCAAGCGCCAGTAGTCTGCTGAGCCGCGGCGGCAGCCGCACGGAGCGGGGCGGCAC
>JBEKYB010000175.1:0-4718 GCA_049511435.1 Nitrospirota bacterium
TGTTCTTAGGATGCGCGATAGGCCTGATGGCGCAGTCCGATTCGGCACAGGATGAAGCCGCGCCGGCAAGTTCGAATCGGCTGACACCGGGACCATATTCCTGGACGAGATAGGCAGCATGACCCTTTCGCTCCAGGGCAAGATACTGAGGGTGCTCCAGGAGAAGGAAATCGAGAGGGTCGGCGGGAGCGGGAAGCCGATGAAGGTAGATGTCAGGATAATCTCCGCCACCAACGTGGACCTTGAGAAGGCGGTCAAGAAGGGACTTTTCAGGGAGGACCTGTTCTACCGGCTGAACGTGATACCCATCTACCTGCCGGCGCTCAGGGAGAGGACGGAGGACATCCCGCTCCTGGTGGCGCATTTCATACGGAAATACAATGAAAAACTGAAAAAGCATATCAAGGGCGTGGCGTCCGGGGTTATTGACTATATGACCGCATACGACTGGCCGGGGAACATCAGGGAGCTTGAGAACGTGGTGGAGCGGGCCGTAACGCTGACCGAGAACGAATATATAAAAGACGAGGCGCTACCCCAGTCGCTAAAGGGGGCTACAGGCAGGGATTTCTACAGCGTCTCGCATATTCCCGACAAGGGAACGGACCTGGAAAAAGAGCTTGAGGGGTTTGAGGCGGCGATGATAAGGATGGCGCTCAAGAAGGCGGACGGGGTCAAGAGCCGGGCCGCCGCGCTGCTAAGCGTCAAAAGGACAACTCTCATAGAGAAGATGAGGCGGTTGAAGGTCTAAAAAACCAGCCCCACCCATGCCCAATGAAGGTTGGCAAGGATGTAAATGAATGCGGCGAAAGCACAAAGCTCCTTGCCCATTCTCATCTCTTTTTCCCGTTCCATAAAGCACCTCCACTTAAAACCGCAGGCAGCCGTACTTGAAGCTGCCTACATTGTAGCCTCTGCTCATTAAACTGGGATTAACTCAGGATTAAATCTCATTAAAAAACGATTATTCTGAAAAATAGGCAGCTTAGGATTTATTCCGGGTTACTTCAAGAGGCTTTAATACTCGTGGTTTTCTATATTATAGCAAAAAATCCAATTTAGACAAACAAAATAAAAAAGGGCGTCATACGACGCCCTTTTCGTTTCCGCCATTTCAGATTTTTTTTAGCCCGTAATCTTCCTCTCCACCCGCAGTCTGAGGTTATACATGCGAGTGTGGTCCTTTATCTCCAGTACCAGGTTTACCCCGACGGTCTTGCCGTTGACGAACGAGGGCTCTCCTTTTACCTTGCCCTCGTAGTAAAGCGGGTATATGGTCTCTTTGCCGTCTTTATCTTTAACCGCGTTGGGGGCGGGATATACCTCAAAAACAGCCGATTTGCCGCCATTCAGGGTCGTTATGCCGTTTTTGTCGTCCGCTCCGCCCGATACAACCCGGTATGCGAGCTTTTCGTCCTTTCCGTAGGCCGTGGCAAAGGTCGAATTGCACCATGTCAGCCTTATGGGCCCGCCGGTCTTGTTGAGGATATCCATGACGACCTTGCTGTTATCGACTATATCCATTCCAATTTTTAAGTCTTCATCTTCGAAGTAGTTCGAGCTGGAGGCAACAGGAGCAGCCATTCCCTTTGCCTTCAGCGTGCCGGCGCATCCGGAAGTAACTACCGCCAAGAAAAGAATAAGGACTGCAACCGCAAAAGACCTCAAGCTCTATCCTCCTTTTCTATGTGCCCATCTCCCAGGAGGCCAGGTACTCCTCCTGCTCCTTTGTCAGCTTATCTATCTTGATGCCCATCGCATCGAGCTTAAGCCTGGCTATCTCCTTGTCGATAAGCTCCGGGACCTTGTATACTACCTTCTTGAGGGTCTTGCCCTCTTTTACCATATACTCGGCGGCGAGCGCCTGGTTCGCGAAACTCATGTCCATTACGCTCGACGGGTGTCCTTCCGCCGCCGCCAGGTTCACCAGCCTGCCCTCGCCAAGGATATTGACCTTCCGGCCGCCGGGCAGTGTATACTCGTCCACGAACTCCCTTATACGCCTCTTCTTGGTCGCCATATCCTCGAGCGCCGGGAGATCAAGCTCCACGTTGAAGTGGCCGGAGTTGGCCACTATCGCCCCGTCCTTCATTGTCTTGAAATGCTCGCCGCGAATGACGTTGATATCTCCCGTGACGGTGCAGAAGAAATCGCCTATCTTCGCCGCGTCCGCTATAGGCATGACTTGATAGCCGTCCATAACCGCCTCCAGGGCCTTCAGCGGGTCTATCTCCGTCACGATTATCTTTGCGCCCATACCCTGGGCCCTCATGGCCAGGCCGCGCCCGCACCAGCCGTAGCCCAGCACCACGAAATACGTCCCGGCCAGAAGCCTGTTGGTGGCGCGCACTATCCCGTCGACGGTGCTCTGGCCGGTGCCGTAGCGGTTGTCGAAGAGGTGCTTGGTATCGGCGTCGTTCACCGCAATGACCGGGAACCTCAAGACCTTCTTCTCGGCCATGCTCCTGAGTCGTATGACGCCGGTCGTGGTCTCTTCGGTGCCGCCTATTATCCCCCTAACCAGGTTCGTCCTCTCGGAATGGATGGTGGAGACAAGGTCGGCGCCGTCGTCCATCGTTATCATCGGCTTTGTATCGAGTACCGCGTTGATGTGGTTGTAGTACGTCTCGTTGTCCTCGCCCTTTATCGCGAATACAGGTATCTTGTCATGCTTTGCGAGCGAGGAGGCCACATCGTCCTGCGTGGAGAGCGGGTTGCTCGCGCAGATGGACACGTCGGCCCCTCCTGCCTTCAGTGTCTTGCAGAGGCTTGCCGTCTCGGTGGTCACGTGGAGGCAGAGGCCAAGCCTTATGCCCTTAAGCGGTTTTTCCTTCTGGAACCTCTTCATTATGAGGTTCAGCACGGGCATGTTCTGGTTCGCCCACTCTATCCTGAGCCTGCCCTTATCGGCAAGGGCCATGTCCTTGACATCGAAATCCATTATATGCCAGCCTCCTTTTTGAGTGTCTTCGCAAGGTCGGTCTTCTCCCAGGTGAAGTCCGGGTCGGTACGGCCGAAATGCCCGTAGGCGGCGGTCTTCTTGAATATCGGCCTCCTGAGGTTCAGGGACTTTATAATGCCGCCCGGCGTCATGTCGAAATGGTCCCTGAGCAGCTTGACTATCTTCTCCTGCGGGATTTTGCCCGTCTTGTAGGTGTCAACCAGTATCGAGACCGGCTCGGCCACGCCTATTGCGTACGCGAGCTGGACCTCGCACCTGTCGCATATGCCTGAGGCGACCAGGTTCTTGGCGATGTACCGGGCCATGTACGACGCGGAGCGGTCGACCTTCGAGGGGTCCTTGCCCGAGAAAGCGCCGCCGCCGTGGCTCCCGACGCCGCCGTAGCTGTCCACTATTATCTTCCGGCCGGTTAGCCCGGTGTCGCCCTGCGGGCCGCCTATGACGAACCTGCCGGTGGGGTTTATATGGTAAACGATGTCCTCCTCGCTGATGAGCTCGCGGGGGATTACGGGCTTTATGACCTTCTCCACAACGTCCTCGCGGAGTTCCTTCAGGGTGATGTCAGGGCTGTGCTGGGTGGATATGACGACCGTCGTGACCTTGACGGGCTTCTTGTCCTTGTACTCGACCGTGACCTGAGATTTGCCGTCCGGCCGCAGGTACGAGAGCACGTCGTTTTTGCGTACCTCCGTGAGCTTCCTGGTCAGCTTGTGCGCCAGCATTATCGGCAGAGGCATCAGCTCTTCCGTCTCGTTGCAGGCGAAGCCGAACATAAGCCCCTGGTCCCCGGCCCCGCCGACGTCCACGCCCATCGCTATGTCCGCGGACTGCCTGTCTATCGATGTCATCACCGCGCAGGTCTCGTAGTCGAAGCCGTACTTGGCCCTGGTGTACCCGATGTCCTTTATCGTGTTCCTGGCGATGTCCGGGATGTGGACGTAGGTGCTGGTCGTGATCTCTCCGGCGACAAAGACCATGCCCGTCGTCACAAGCGTTTCGCATGCCACCCTGGCGTCAGGGTCGTCCTTGATAATCTCATCCAGAATGGAGTCCGAAATCTGGTCGGCTATTTTATCCGGATGCCCCTCCGTTACCGACTCGGACGTAAAAAGATAATCGACTCTGCTCATTCCTTATGCCTCCTTGACTATGATTTTCTTATAACTATCCCCACGATGCAGTCGAAAAGCGCTTTGGCGGCTTCCTCCTTGGTCACCACCCCGGTTTCCTTTATAAGTCCCTTGCCGCCGAATATCTTGAGCTCGTTATATAGACTCGCAAACCCCCTGCCGCCGCCCACGATATTGGCCGCAATGAGGTCGAGCTTTTTTTCCTTGAGTTTATTGAACGCGTTCCTTTCCAAGTTCTCCGTCTCGGCCGCAAAACCCACTAGCACCTGCCCTTTGCGCTTCATCTCCCCAAGGGATTTCAGTATATCGGGCGTGCGGACGAGCTTCATCGTAACTTTGCCCTCGGATTTCTTTATCTTGTCCGCGGACGCCTTAACGGGCATGTAATCGGCCACGGCCGCGGCCATGACCGTTACGTCCGAGCCTCCGAAATATTTCTTGACGGCCTCATCCATCTCGGCGGCGCTCCGGACGTGGACGACCTCCGCCTCCGCGGGAGGCTCGATGTGCGTCGGCCCGGCGATTACCGTCACCGACGCGCCCCTCGATATCGCCTCTTTGGCAACGGCAAATCCCATCCGGCCCGTGGAGCGGTTGCCGATGAACCTTACCGGGTCGATGTCTTC
>JBEKYB010000176.1:0-4693 GCA_049511435.1 Nitrospirota bacterium
CTTGCCCGAGCCGGACGCCCCGAGTATCACGCCCGTCTCGCCTTTTTGTATATGCAGGCTGACGCCCTTCAGCACCAGGCTGTCTCCGAGCGTAAGATTTACGTTATCGAGCCTTATCATCCCGCTCCCGCTATATGTAAACGAATACCTTGGTTATGAAGAAATCCATGACCAGTATGGTTATGGAAGACATTACCACGCTGCTGGTGGTGCTCCGGCCCACGCCGACCGTGCCGCCGTGCGTGTTCAGGCCCTCGTAGCTGCTGACAAGGGCGATGATGGCGCCGAAAATAAAAGGCTTTACCAGCCCGAGCATCACGTCGCCAATGCTAAGTATGTCGAACGAGGACCTCCAGTAAAATACCGGGTCTATCGAGAGCTGCCGGACGGCCACAAGGAACCCGCCTATCATGCCGATGGAGTCGGATATCACCGTCAGGAGCGGCAGCATTATCATGCACGCCAGGAGCCTGGGCACGACGAGCTTCTTTATCGGGTCCACGCCCTCCACCTTCATAGCGTCTATCTGCTCGGTGTCCACCATCGAGCCTAGCTCGGCCGCAATCCCGGAGCCCACCCTGCCCGCCACCATAAGCGATGAGAGCACCGGGCCAAGCTCCTTTATCATCGAGAGAGCGACTACCTTCCCGATATAAATAGTAGCGCCGAATATCTCAAGCTGCGCGGCCGTCTGGAGCGCAAGGACCATCCCCGTGAAGAGGCCGGTCAGCAGTATTATCGGGATCGACTGGAAGCCTATCAGGTCCATCTGAAGGACCAGCTCGCGGAAGTATAAAGGCTTTCTGGCTATGGCCCCGACCACGGAGAAGACGAGCCTGGAAAAGTCCTGGGTGATGAAGAATATCGTCTTTACCCGTTGCCTGAGGTGAACCTCGGGAACCTCCATCAACCACCTCTCAAGGTTCGATGAGTATTGCCCTCACGGGGGAACCGTCCCCGCCCTTGATCCTGAGCGGCAGACAGATTAAGTCGTACCTGCCCGGCCCGACCCCGGAGAGGTCAAGACCCTCAACTACAACCACGCGGTTGTGAAGCAAGGTCCTGTGGACCGCGTGCGTCTTGCTGTGGAACTTCTCTATCGAAAGATAGTCTATACCTACGAGCATAACGCCCAGCTCCACGAGGTACAATGCCGCGTCTTCGGCCAGGTACGCGAAGTCCTGCCTGAAGCCGCCTTTGCCGAAGTGCGCGTTCTTGGTCTTGAAAAGAACGCGCTCGGCTTTACCCAGATTCCCCTCGATGGCGCTCCTGGTTATCTCGTCGCCAGGCACTTCCAGGACGAGCGCCGGGCCCACCATAGACCCGAGCGGCAGCATGTCTATGGTAGCCCCATCCGTGTTGAAATGGAACGGCGGGTCCATGTGCGTCCCGGTATGAGAGCCCAGACAGTAGCGGGAGAGGTTAGCGGAGTCGCCGTCCTCGATCCTCTTCTCCCTCGTGAGCTCCACCCCTGGGTCGCCGGGATATACGGCCATCCCGTTTTCAATCGTCATTGTTATATCATGGATTTTCATCCCGGCTCACCCATGCGTTGATTCTATGTACCGCCCCGCCTCGAATGCGGCGAGCGCCCCGTCTCCGACCGCGGTCGCAACCTGCCTGAGCGTGGTCATGCGGCAGTCGCCTACCGCGAATACCCCCTGCATCGAGGTCATGAGCAGCCTGTCCGTTTTTATGAACCCGTAATCGTCTTTCTCCACGTCCACGAAGTCCGTGTTAGGGCTTATCCCGACGAATACGAAGACCCCGTCCACGGCAAGCCAGGACTTCCCGCCCGTCACCGGCGCCTCCAGAGAAACCCCTTGCACGCCCATGACATCGCCCCTTATCTCGGTCACAATATTGTTCAGGTGGAGCTCAAGCTTAGGCTCGGCGAGCGCCTTCTCCTGGGTTATCTTCTCGGCCCTCAGCGTGTCGCGCCGGTGCACCAGGTGCACCTTCTTGGCGATCTTGGTCAGGAAAAGCCCCTCTTTTATCGCCGCGTCCCCGCCTCCTACTACGGCTACCTCTCGGTCCTTGAAGAAGAAGCCGTCGCACGTGGCGCAGAACGACACTCCCCGGCCTATGAAATCGGCCTCGCCCGGCACCCCGAGCCGCTTCGGCTTGGCGCCGGTGGAGACTATAACCGTCCGGCTCCGAAGGACGCCCTCCGTCGTATCAACCTCCTTATAATCTCCGAGGTCCCGTATCCCGGTGACCTCGGAGAACTTGAACTGAAGCCCGAGTTCCCTGGCCTGCTCCTCGAACTTCTTCATAAGCTCGACCCCGCCGATACTCTTGAAGCCGGGGTAGTTCTCGATTACATCGGACATGCATATCTGGCCGCCGACGCCCATTCTCTCAAGCAGTACCGTATTTAAATGCGCCCTTTGGGCATAAATCCCGGCCGTCAGGCCACCGGGACCGCCTCCAACGATTATCAAGTCGTACATCAAGCTCGGACCTCCTCTTTTGCTGTTTAATATTTGATTTTACCTGCAAAAGAAGCGGATGACAAGACAAAATCAGCCTTCGAACCAGTCCGGCTGCGAGTTAAGTCTTGATTCGAAGCGCTTCATGACGCTCCTGGTATTTGGCGGGAGGGCGCATTTGGAAAGCTCGCGCAGGTCATCGAAGGTATCGACGTCCTGAAGAGACGGCATCAGCTCTGCGCTTATCCCCAGGTATTTAGACCGTGAAAGCGTGGAGGATATCACGTCCGGCCCAGACCAGGATATCAGGTGGAACAGCTCGGGTATCGGGGCTTTAAGGCCAATCAGATAATAGCCCCCGTCCTTTGCCGGGCCTAAGACGAGGTCCGAGCGGTCAAGCCTTCCGAATGCGTCGCAGATAACGCCAGGCGGCAAAAGCGGGATATCCGAGCCTATTATTATCACCTTCCTGGCGCCCTCCCGGAAGGCGTGCTGGAAGCAGTTCGACATCTTCTCGCCCAGGTCGGACCCTTCCTGCGGGTAATATTTTATGTCGCGGCCCCGGAAAAGCTCTCGGAAAAGCTCAAGATAACCCTTCGGCGAGTAGGCGATGCAGACCTGGTGGGAATCGACCGAGCAGGCCATATCCGTTATATCGACCAGAAACGCCCTCTGGAGCTCCGCGGCCTCATCAAAGCTCACGTGCGGGAAGAGCCTTGTCTTTACGATGCCGGCGACGGGCGCCTTGGCAAATATGATAAGCGCATTATCCATGTGCATATTCGCTTTTCCTGCTAGTCCCTCAGTACCCAGAACGACTCCTTGAACTCGTGATAGACCAGGCTGTCGAGGATATTCCTTCGGGATATCGCTCCGGCCAGTCTCCCGTCCTTTATCACAGGCACACGGAGCAGGTGTTTCTCCGTCATGAGGTCTATTATGGCGTCTACGGGCGTCTCGGCATCTATGCACAGGGGGCTGTGGCTCATCACCTCGTCCACTGTAATCTCGTCTAGCTTCCTGCCCGACCTTATAGCCTTAAGTATATCGAATTCCGATATTATCCCCACGACACGGCCTTCCGTGTCCACGACGGGGAGGCTCGAATGGTCGTCGGAGAGGAGTTTGAGGGCAATTTCCCTTACCTTTGCCGTTTTTATCGGGGCTTTGACCTTGCCCATTATGTCCTTTGCGCGCATGAATAAGCCTCCTTTTCGGCTAATTATAACAAAAAAACGGCCGTTAGGCCGATTGACTTTATTTCGGAGTTATTTTTCTTATGCGGTTATTGTCGGTATCGGCAATATAAATACATCCCCCGGCATTTACGGCCACCCCATGGGGCGTATCAAACGAGGCCGCGGAGGCCGGCCCGCCGTCCCCTGAAAAACCTTTTTTGCCGCTCCCGGCGACACACGTCACCGTCTTTTTTGCCGGGTCCACGCTGTATAGCCGGTCGCCGCCGGTAATGTAGAGCAAACCGTCCGGGGCAATGCGGATGCTGTATACGTCCCTGGGGACGTAGCACAGGGTGCGTATGATGCCGGTTGCGGCATACACCTCCCTTATCCTCACCCTCACACCCGCCATGTCCAGCAGGAAGATATTCCCGGCCCGGTCGATGGCCAAGTCCCTTGGGAACGGGACGGCGGTCTTGGTCGCGGGCGCCCCGTCCTTAAAAGGCCCGTAAGACGAGCCGTTTCCGGCGACGGTGGTCATAATGCCGGTCGCCGCGTCCACACGGCGTATCCTGTGGGCGTGCTCGTCGGCTATATAGAGGTTCCCCGAATCGTCCACCGCGATGCCTATGGGGTTTCTGAGGCTTGAATTTACCGCCGGGACACCATCCCCCACCTGCCAGCGCGAGTAGTTCCCGGCCGCACGCGAAATAGTGCCGTTTTTGGCATCTATTTTGAGCACGACGCGCGCGCCGGGCTCCGCGATATAGACATTGCCTTTGCCGTCCAGGGCCAGGTCCTCCGGGAAGACCAGCCGTACACTGGTGGCGGGCACGCCCTCGACGAACGAGTCGTTCCCGCCTCCGGCAACGGAGGTTATAACCGGCGGCTCCTTCGATACGTCTATCTTCCTTATCCTGAGGTTAAAATAGTCTATGAAATAGATGTTCCCTGCCTTATCGACCGAGACTCCCTTCGGACCCGAGATGCAGGCGTCGATTGCAGGGCCGCCGTCGCCGGAAAAACCGCCGTTCTGGTAGCCCAGCCTGCCCTTTCCGGCTATTGTCTCGATTGTCCCTGGCC
>JBEKYB010000177.1:0-4683 GCA_049511435.1 Nitrospirota bacterium
CCCGCCGGCTCACCAGCAAGAGCAGCCAGTCCGAGCTGAACGAGATGGGGCTCGAGACACGACCGACGGTCAACCCCGCTATCACCTTGTTGAGCGGAGCGGTGAATTCCGCGTCTGGAATGCACCCGAGGACACCTCCTTCGGGGGCGGTAGTCGAGTCGATCGAGTGAGCCCGGGCCAGGACCGCGAAGCTGGCGCCGCCGAGAATCTGGCTCCGCAGGGACAGGGCCGTCGCCTTGGCGCCGACCTCGATCACCGAGATGCAGGCCAGCATCATCTCGGTCTTGTGGCGGGCTACGTAGGCGCCAAGCGGACCCGGGTTGAGCGTTGTGCCCGCCAGACGAGCGCTCAGCGCGTCCTCGTCCAGCTGGAACCTTACCAGCAGCTTTCGATAGGACGCGGGGAACGCGGCGAGGACCGAGGCGCCCGATCCCGGACAGCCGCTCGCGGGTGTGGAGACGGCCTGGATCTGAGCAAGAGCAACGGGATCCATGCCCGTCGGCTCTGGAAGCCCCAGCCGGGCGACCTCCTGGCGGACGACCTTGTCCTGTATGAGGATCGAGAGGACCGTGGCGCCGAAGGTGGCGTTGTAAGTGCCCTCACCGGCGCCCGCAATCTGCGTCGTGCCACTGGATGCGATCGAGCACTTGTAGCCGGCATTGTTCATGACCGCGCTGAGGGCGGCGCGAAGCTGCGTCTGGGAGATCTCAGAGCCGTTGACAATGAGTCTATTGCCATCAATGGCTATATCGACGTCCGTTTTCAACTGCACGATATGGAGTCTCAAGACCTTGCCGTTCACGGAATAAGTTCCACTGAACTGCTGTCCGTTCTCGGCAAGGGAGAACGAACCGTCGGAAGCCTTCAATTGAAGCCGCGAAGCCGGGTCCTGCGTACTCACATGCGCAGGCGCGAGGCTGGCTCTCTGTGCGGAAATCTCGGCGGCGCGGCCCGACGCGGTGGTCGTGGCGGCATACGGAAAGATCCTCCCGATGCAGGTCCTGGAGATACCCCCGAAGGGCAGCTACAATATACACGCCTCTTTACTGCCGGAGCTGAGGGGCGCGGCCCCCATAAACTGGGCCATCATAAACGGTCTCCACGTAACCGGCGTCACGATAATGAAGATGGACGAAGGATTGGATACCGGCGACATGCTCCTGAAGGAGGAAATGCCGATTAATCCGGAGGATACGTCCGGGACACTGGGCGATAAGCTCTCAGTAATCGGCGCAAGGATGATAGTAAAGGCCCTGGCTGACCTTGAGGCGGGTAGGCTAGTCCCGTTAAGGCAGGAGCATGAAAAGGCGACATATGCGCCCATGCTGAAAAAAGAGACGGGGCTTATCGACTGGAGCAGGCCTGCCGTGGAGATAGAGAGGCAGATACGCGGCCTCGACCCCTGGCCCGGGGCTTATGCCATGTTCGGCGGCAAAACCGTCAGGGTTTGGAAGGCGGAAGTGGGAGGCGCGGCGCCTGAGCCGGGTGGGGGAGTAATTATCGGCGCCGGTAAGGAAGGCATTGCAGTGGCCACGGCGGACGGTACGCTCCTCATAACGGAGCTCCAGCTTGAAGGCGGCAGGAGGATGAGCGCGAGAGATTACCTGGCCGGCCACAAGGTCAGTAAAGGCGAGAGGTTCACAGCCCGATGAAAGAGCCTAGGAAGCGGATATTCATAAGCCTGCTTATCATCACGCTGGCCCTTTTGTGCGGCGCCGGATACCTGATTTGGTATATACCGCAGGTCGGCCTCAAAAACATAAACCCGTACCTCCCGGCGCTCGTCACCGTGCTCATATTCGGCGTGCTCGGCTTCATGGCGGTTGGGGTATTCCTCCTGATATTGACCCTGATACGCGGCAAGGAGATATTCCTGGCCCAGAGGCTCAGGTTCGTCGTCGTCAAAATCCTTTTCCCGCTGATGGTGCCGGTTGGAAGGCTGCTCGGGTTCTCGAAAGACAAGGTGCAGCAGTCATTCATCGCGGTCAATAACCAGCTCGTGCGCTCGAACGCGGGCAAGATTCACCCGGACAGGCTGCTGATACTCCTGCCGCACTGCATCCAGACCACCGAGTGCAACATCAAGATCACCGGCGACGTGCACCGCTGCAAGGGCTGCGGCAAATGCGAGATAAAAGAACTGGTAGCCGTCGCGGATAAAAACGGAGTCGCTCTGTCCGTGGCCACGGGCGGCACGCTCGCGAGGCGTATAATCAAGGAGAAGCGCCCGAAGGCCATTATAGCCGTCGCCTGCGAGCGCGACCTCACAAGCGGGATAGTCGACAGCTATCCGCTCCCCGTAATCGGTATCCTGAACGACCGGCCGTTCGGCCCGTGCATGAACACCAGGGTCGATATGGAGGACGTAAAGGAGGCCCTGGCTCTTTTCACCCCGGACCGGCAGAAGTGAAAAAACCGCCCACCGCCAGGGACGCCGCATTTGAGGCGCTCGCCCGTTGGCGCGCCGCGGGACATAGGCGAGCCGAGGTAATATTAGACCAGGTGCTGGGGCGCGCGGGCCTGGAGCCTCGCGACAGGCGGCTAGCCTCGGAGCTGACCTACGGCGTCATCCGGAACCTGATAAATCTCGACCACGTCCTGTCTCAGTTCATAAAACCCTCAAAAAAACCGGCTAGCCCGGAGATAATCGACATCCTGCGGCTGGCCGTCTACCAGGTGCTGTACTTAGACAGAGTCCCGGCTCACGCGGCTGTGAACGAGGCGGTAGGCCTGGCAAAAACGACCGCCGGACGGGGCGCGGGCGGTTTCGTAAACGCGGTGATGAGGTCGCTTATACGGGGAAAGGGAGCCATATCCTATCCAGACCCTGAGAAAAGCCTCGCCGGGTATCTAGCCGTCAAATACTCATATCCCGGGTGGCTGGCGAAGAGATGGGTCGGGCGGTACGGCGCAGCGGAGGCTAAAGAGCTTATGGAAGCGGGAAATTCCGTGCCGCCGCTTACTCTTCGCGCCAATACGCTCAAAACAAACAGAGATTCATTGATTGAAAAAATAAAGGCGGGCGGAATCGAGTGCGAGGCAGCCAGGTATGCCCCGGACGGGATAACGATAAATTCGCATACACCCGTGCCGGAGATACCCGGATACCGCGAGGGACTGTTCGCGGTGCAGGACGAGGCCGCGCAGCTCGTCTCGCTGCTTTTATCCAAAAAGCCGTTCCCGCTCCAATACCCTCCCATTCCAGAAGGGGAGGATACAGGGTGGGGGGATATAAGGATCCTCGATGTGGCGGCGGCACCGGGCGGCAAGAGCGCCCACATCGCCGCTATTTCGGGCGGCCTCTCGCCGATAGCCTCGCTGGACATTGGCCTTGACAAACTGTGGCGCTTGAAAGAGAATACTAATCGTCTCGGTATCCGCTCGGTGATGCCGGTACGGGCCGATATATCAAAGGCCCTGCCGGTGAAGCGGGTATTCGGAGCGGCGCTACTTGATGCACCGTGCAGCGCGCTCGGCGTGATAAGACGGCGGCCGGAGATAAAATACGCGCGGTCGGAGGACGATATAGCGCGGATATCGCGGTTGCAGGCTCTAATGCTTAAGAATGTCTCGGAAACAATAAAACCCGGCGGAGTCATCGTATATTCCGTCTGCTCAACGGAGCCCGAGGAAGGCGAAGAAGTCGTGGATGCGTTTCTGGCGTCGAACAGGGATTTCATTAAGGACAACCCGGTAAGTTATCTCCCTCCCATCGCCAGGTCTCTGGTGGATGAAACGGGCTATATGAGGACATACCCGCACAGGCACGGGCTGGACGGGTTCTTTGCGGCAAGGATGGTAAGGATATGAGCGCGGCCAGGAAGTTCCTCCAGTTCTCGCTCCTGTTCATGGGGCTGATAGCGCTGGTGATGGTCTCGGCCATCATTACGATGAAGGCCATAACCTGGAGCAAGACCGTCTCCGTGCCCGACGTCCGGAACAAGGATTTGACCGTTGCCATAAACGACATACGGAACTCGGGGCTGGACATCCGGATAGACCGCCAGGAACACAGCCCGACCGTGCCCGCGCACAACGTCATAAGCCAGTCGCCGCCCGCGGGCTCGAACGTTAAGACGGGCAGGAACGTCCTCGTGGTGGTGAGCCTCGGCTCCGAGGAGGTAGCGGTACCGGATCTGGTCGGAGGGGCCTTCAGGCAGGCGCAGGTCAGGCTGAAGCAGGCCGGACTCGTCCTGGGCGAGGTGGCCAGGGCATATTCCCAGACTGCGCCGGGCGAGACGGTGCTGGGCCAGGAGCCGCCTCCACAGTCGTCCATCCAGAAGGGCATGCCGGAAGACCTGCTTGTGAGCGGCGGGCCGATGCCCGTGAAGTTCGTGTCGCCCGAGCTCGTTGGCAGGACACCTGCCGAGGCGGCTGAGGTTGTAAGGCCGATGTTGCTTAAGATAGACGCTAAAGGCAGCGGTAAGATAATCATTTCGCAGGAGCCCAGGGCAGGCTTCCCCGTCATGGCCGGCGACCAGATAGCCGTCGTTATTGGAGAGCCGTCCGCCGCACCAGCAAAAAAAGAAAAAGGGAGGGTATAAATGGTCAGGATAGCGCCGTCCATCCTGTCGTCCGATTTCGGACGGCTGGCCGAGGAGGTCAGGGCCGTAGAGGCTGCGGGAGCCGACATAATCCACGTGGACGTAATGGACGGGCATTTCGTCCCGAATATCACCATCG
>JBEKYB010000178.1:0-4643 GCA_049511435.1 Nitrospirota bacterium
CGGCTTAACGATGATCTTACTGATGCGGCTTGCGCCGGGTAGCGCACGGTGCCGCGCAATCGATACAGACCCATTTCCCAAAACTGCTGGTTGCTCCAACGAACTCGCCGCGTCTTCCGCTGTCCACCCCGCCGATACATCCACCGGAGCAGCCGCAGGTCCGGCAACCCCTTGGTGCCTGTAAACTGCGGCGCAATACCGGAAGACCTCCTCGAATCGGAGCTGTTCGGACACGAAAAGGGGGCGTTCACGGGCGCTACGCAGACCCGCAAGGGCAGGTTCGAAATGGCGAACGGAGGGACGATATTTCTGGATGAGGTCGGAGACATGAGCCCCAGCCTGCAGGTAAAGCTTTTAAGAGTGCTCCAGGAGCGTGAGTTCGAGCGGGTAGGCGGCGAGAGGACGATAAAGGTAAACGTAAGGGTAATCGCAGCCACGAACAAGGACATCGAGACGATGGTCGAAACCAGGCTCTTCCGGGAAGACCTTTACTACAGGCTGAACGTAATCCAGATCAGGATCCCGCCGCTCAGGGAGCGGCAAGAGGACATAATCCCGCTCGCCCAGCATTTCGTTAAGAAGTATGCCGGGAAGAAAAGCGGCATAAAGGGCATATCGGGAGAAGCTGCTTTAGCCTTCATGGACTACCCGTGGCCGGGTAACGTGAGAGAGCTTGAAAATGTAATAGAAAGGGCCTGCGTCCTGAAAGGAGAGGGCGTCATAGATTTATCGGACCTTCCGGACAATGTGCTCTTGAGGCAGTATGGCGCTAAAGCGGAATACACGCTCCCGCAGTGCGGCGTGAACTTCAACGAGTTCGTCGATAATATCGAGACGCAGCTGATGCTCCAGGCCCTCCAGCGCGCGGACGGCGTAAAGAACAGGGCGGCGAACCTCCTGGGCCTGGGCAGGACCACCTTCGTCGAGAAAATGAAAAGAAAGGGCCTCGTCTGGCGGGGCAAAAACCTTGGCGCAAAGGCGTCATGACTTTGGCGCTCAGCAGGGCGCAGCCGTCTTACTAATCCTGCAAGATCAACAGGTTAATGAATGGCATAATTGATGCAATTAACCGGAAACACCAGTACCGCTGCATAAATCGCTCGTTCGAGGAGAAGGGGTGTTATGAGTAACCAGGCCTTTATGAGATCGAACTACGACAGCCAAAGGACCGACCGGGACGAGTTTATAACCAATTATTATCCGCATATCAACTTCCTCGCGAGCCGCATGGCCGCAAGGCTGCCTGCGAACGTAATGGTGGACGACCTGGTGAATGCGGGGGCCATCGGTCTCATGGACGCGATGGACAAGTTCGACCCGGAGATGGGTGTCCGTTTCCAGACCTATGCCGAGTTCCGCATCAAGGGCGCCATGCTCGACGAGCTGAGGAACATGGACTGGCTGCACCGGTCAATCAGGAAGAAGGCCACCATGCTCCAGAAGGGCATGGAGAGGGCGCAGATGAAACTGGGGAGGTCGGCGACGGAAGAAGAGGTAGCCGGCGAGCTCGGCATGGACATCGAAGAATACTCAAGGATGCTGAGGGATGTGAGCTCCATCTCAGTAATAAGCATAGAAGACCTGGCGATAGACGACAACGGCGAAAGGAACATCTGGAACATAATCTCCGACAAGGAGGCCCCGGACCCGATAGAGAAGCTCGGCCTTGAGGAGCTTCGGGACGCGATGGCGGTGGCCATAAAGAGCCTCCCGGAAAAAGAGCGGCTGGTCATCACCCTGTACTATTATGAAGAGCTCGCCATGAAGGAGATAGGGAGCATCATGAAGGTCACCGAGTCGAGGATATCCCAGCTTCACAGCCAGGCTGTCATGCGGCTGAAGCTCAAGCTCGCAAAGTACATGACAGCGTAGGTAAAAATATACCAGGAGGCTGAAAATGGATAAGATGGACGAGGCCGGGACGCTCAACCGGCAGTTCTACATAAAGACAGACTACCAGAAGGGGATACTCCTGAAGCTGTGCCTCCTGGCGTCGGGCGGCCTGGCCGCCCTGTGCGCCGTATTTACGGCCACCCTCGACAAAGACTTGAGGAAAGGCTATGTACAGGCCCTTGACGGGATGCGGTCGGCCTATGCCCAGGCCGCGGGGCACTACGTCGTCGCTGGTACCGCGACAATCGCCCTTTTAGGCCTCGCGGTATGGTGTATCGTGCTTTTAATGTCGCACCGGATAGCCGGTCCGCTCTGGCGTTTCGAGAAGACGGCGGAGGCCGTGGGTCAGGGAGACCTGCGGCCGGTGATCCAGCTCAGGAAGATGGACGAGCTGCAAAAGCTTTCGGACAGCATGAACCGGACTGTCGCAGATTTGAGAGAAAGAGTAAAGAGTATCAGGGAGGACCACGAGAGGCTGGAGTCGGAGCTTGCCTCGCTCACGGAGTCCTATAACCCGGAGACCCCCGTCGCGGCGAGGGCCGCCGCCATACAAAGGGCGCTTGAGAGGAGTACGGAACTTGTCAACGGCCTTGGAAGGTTCAAGACCTACTGATGCACATATGCAAGAGGATACAATGACAATCCTTGACCCGCGCAGGTGGAGAAGACGGAACTATTTCATAAAGAAAGGTTTCCAGGCCCGCTTCATCCTGAAGTTTTTGGCGGTTATGGTAGCCGGGATAGGCCTTTCCGGCATTATTGTCCATCGCCGGATATCGGCCAGGCTAGAGGACCTTTTTTACAGCTCGCACATCAGGGTTAAGACAACGGCCGAAATAATCCTCCCGGAGCTCTTGAAGATAGACTCGCTTACCTTCGTCCTTGTGCTGGCTGCAGTCGCGGCAATGACCGTACTCCTGACGCATAGGATAGCAGGCCCCCTTTTCAGGTTCGAGCGCAATCTGGCAAGGATTGCCTCGGGAGATTTTAACGTCAGCTTCAAGCTCAGGGGGGACGATGAGCTGAAGACGCTTGGCGACGCCTTCGATGAGATGAAGTTTTGCCTCAACAGCCGTTTTAAAGTCATGAAAGAACAGGCCGAGCGCCTGCGGGGGTGCCTGGCTGAGTTGAAGGAACAATCCGCCGGCATGCAAGAAAGCCGCCCGATTACCGGATATGAACTGACGAGACTAAAAAACATCGAGGACAGCGCCGGGTGTATCCGGGAAAAGCTTGGGAAATTTACATGTGAAGATGTCCGCTGACACCCTGCCGCATCATGCCTCCACAAAAAAATCTCGGTACAAACCGTAAAAGATTCGGGAAACCTTTAAAGTACCGCCTTCAGTAAGACGATAATTCTTTTAAGCGAATAATCTATTCCGGAAGGAGGATGGAGATTTATCTATCGCATATCGTCAGGGAAAAATTAAAAAAGGAGAATAAAAATGAAATGGCTTGGTGACTTGAAGATTTCCGTAAAGCTCCTGTCAGGTTTTATATTGGTTGCTTCGTTCGTCGCGATATTAGGCGTAGTCGGTATAATGAAGCTTAAGGCCATGGACGACGCCAACACGGTAATGTACGAGGTCAATACGGCCCCCTTGAGCCAGATAAGCGACGTTGCCATTGCCTTCCAGAGAACCAGGGTGAACCTGCGGAACATGATACTCTCCGGCAGTGACGCGGAGAATGCAAAAAACGCGGCGACTATTAAAGACCTCGACGTTAAGGTCAATACGGGCCTTGCGGAATTCGAAAAGACGATTAAAAGCGACGATGTGCGCAAGGATTTCTCGGATTTAAAAGATGCCGTTGTAAAATATGAGCCCATAAAAGAGAGGATAATCAGTCTTACCGCCGCCCATAAAAATGCGGAAGCGTCTTCACTTCTACAGGATAGCGGGACGGCAGTAATCGCCAGGACGGTGGACGAAAAGATACAGAATATGATGGATTTGAAGGTCAGAACGGCCAAAGAGAGGTTAGATGCCAACACGACGGCTGTAAAATCCGCCATAGGCGTAATGACTATCCTTATAGCGGCGGGCGTCCTCCTGGCGCTTGCATTGGGCATTTTCATATCCAGGATTATAAGCGTGCCTCTCAAGAAGAGTGTTGAACTTGCCAATGCCCTTGCGCTCGGGGATACCAGTCAGCGGATTGACGTCGAGCGTAAGGACGAGGTCGGTCAGCTTGCTTCCGCCATGAACACTATGGCGGAGAACTTCCAGGCCTCGGCGTCCGTAGCGGAGAAGGTCGCATCCGGCGACCTCTCGGCCAAGGTCAATGTCCTTTCCGATAAAGACGTGTTAGGAAAATCATTGAACTCGATGGTCGCTACCCTTAACGAAGTTGTTGCCGAGACGAAAGGGCTTACAAAGGCGTCTGTCGAAGGCAGGCTCGATACGCGCGGAGATGCGGCAAAATTCGGCGGCGGGTTCAAGGAGATTGTGTCCGGCATAAACGAAACGCTTGACGCGGTCATCGTCCTCGGGTTGGCCGCCGGAGAGGATACTGCGGGCGAAGGAGCCGCACAGTATGGGCAGAATGCGCACGTCCGGGCCTAACGCGTGCTGCAGGAAGACAACCTGGAATTCCACGGTGTGCTCGAAGGAGTGGCAGTAGTCCTCCATGACAACGGCCTCGCCGCCGCGCGCAGCCAGCCAGTCCACCAGGGGCAGGTCGGCGGCCGATTCGCCGAGCGGCGTCCGAAAACTCTTGCGGGTCAGGCCGAACGTCTCGGGCTC
>JBEKYB010000179.1:0-4624 GCA_049511435.1 Nitrospirota bacterium
CCGCCTCCGGGAAGGTGTAGTTCCCGTGCCGGATGAGGAAGCCCAGCACATCGCCGCCCGCGCCGCAGCCGAAGCAGTGGAATATCTGCTTCGAGGGGCTGACGGTGAGGAAGGGGTCTTTTCCTGGTGGAACGGGCAAAGCCCGAGGTAGTTTGCCCCTGTTCGCTTCAGGCTCACGTATTCCGAGACAAGCTCCACGATATCCGTCCCGGAGCGCACCCTGTCAAGCACCTCGTCCGGAATTTTGCCTTCCACCTGCCGCTCCTGTTACTCCTTATACTATGCCCGGCTATGGTCCCGGCAGAGAGTAATTTTCAAGTTATCATGGTGAGGTGTCCGGATGCCGCGTTTGTCGGCGCCGGACGTTTACCGAACGTCATGATGGCTTGCAAAATTCTTCTCTGCCGGGACTCTGCCCTCTTTACCTCTTTATAAGTATAACAAACTAATACAAATTGCCGCCTGTAGTCGGCCCCCTTAACTGAACTCCGCCACGGTGACCGCATCGCCGCCCTGCTCAAAATCGGCGTGCCTGAAGGATTTTACCCCCCGGTGCGAATTCAGGGCCTCGTGGACCGCCTTCTTTAGCGCCCCCGTCCCCCGTCCGTGTATTATCCGAACCTGCCGCATGCCGTTCAGCAGGCACCGGTCGAGGTACTTGTCGAGAAGTAGGGCCGCCTCCTCGACACGAAGGCCGATAAGGTTTATTTCCGAGGCCTGGGCCTCGTCTTCCGACTCTTCATGGCGCTCCACCGTGATTGGCGCTGCAGCCTTCGGTGCGCCCTGCTTGTAGTTCTTTATGAGTTCGAGCTCGTCCGCGCCCAGCGTGACCTTAACCGCGTCCATCTGGACGACGACCTGCTTTTTTTCCTTCTTTACGGACAATACCTTCCCGACTTTATTATATTTATGGACCCTGACGCTGTCCCCGGCGACGAGTTTGTCCAAATCGACCGGTTTCGGCGCCGAAACCCTTATCTCTTCCGAGGAAAGCCCGGACTCCAGGGCCTTTATCTCCTCTTCCTTCTTCTTTATCTCGGGGACGGCGGGCGCGGCCTTCCTGGACAGCGCCTCCAGCTCCCTGAGCTTGTACCTCAGGCTTGAAAGTATTGTCCCGGCCTTCTCCCTGGCCTTCCTCAAGGTCTCCCGCTGCTCATCTTCCGTTCGCCTCAGGAGCTCCTGGAGCCTGAGTTTTTCCTCCCGCGCCTGCCTTGATTCCTGCGCCGCCCGCAGCCTGTCCTCGCGCGCCGCCTGTTGTTCCTTCTCCAGCCGCTCGATAAGGGAGTCGAGCGCGACCTCTCCGGTACCTCGGGTTGCCCTGGCGGCCTCGACTATACCTTCAGGCATCCCGAGCCTCGATGCTACCAAAAGCGCGTTGCTCCTGCCGGGCCTGCCGATAAGCAGGCGGTAGGTCGGAGAGAGAGTCTCGGGGTCGAACTCGACCGACGCGTTCATCACGCCCGGCGTATTCGCCGCAAAGACCTTAAGCGCGCCGTGGTGCGTCGTCACGATGACGCGGGAGCCGCGGCGGTGGAGCTCCTCGATTATAGATACCCCGAGGGCCGAGCCTTCCGAGGGGTCGGTGCCTGCGCCCAACTCGTCCAGGAGCACCAGCGAGCCCCCGCCCGCCCCGGCCAATATCCTTACTATCTGTGTCATATGCGACGAAAAGGTGCTCAGGTTCTGCTCCAAGCTCTGCTCGTCGCCTATGTCCGAGTAGATGTTGTCAAAGACCGATACGGCGCTGTCGGGCGCGGCCGGGATGAGCATCCCCGCCTGGGCCATAAGACAGAGGAGCCCAATGGTCTTCAGCACGACCGTCTTGCCGCCGGTGTTCGGGCCGGTAATCACCAGGCACGAGAACTCACGCCCCAGCCGGACGTCAAGAGGCACGGCGCCTTCGCCGCCCTTTACCTTTATGAGCAGCGGATGGCGGGCATCCTTAAGCTCCACCGTCCCGCCGTCCATCACCGCCGGCATGTGCGCGTTTATCGAGAGCGCGTACGCCGCCTTCGCGTATATCACGTCCAGCGCCACCAGCCCATGGTAAGACGATGCCAGCGGCTCCAGCACTTCTCGCACCGAGGCTGTAAGCACCCAGAGCACTCGCTCTATCTCTCGGCCCTCGTCCACCCTGAGCTGGGCCAGCTTGTTGTTCAGCTCTACCGTGACCGAAGGCTCCACGAATACCGTCGCGCCCGACGTGGAGTGGTCGTGCACGATGCCCTGCAGGTACATCCGGAAGTTCGGCTTGAGCGGCAGCACGTACCGGTTTCCGCGCATGGTTATCACGGGTTCCTGCACCGCCTTCGCGTGCTCCTGGAGTATCTGCTCCAACTCACGGTTTATGCGCGAGCGTATCTGGGTCAGGCCGCGGCGTATCTTCTTAAGCTCGAAACTGGCCTCGTCCAGGACCTCTCCGTCGCCGCCTATCGAGCGGGCGATATCGAACTCGAGCGTCTCGAATGAGGACAGCCTTGCGCTCCGCTCCCCGAGCAGCGGGAAGTCTCCGCTCGCCTTCTGGAGCGCGTCCTTGACGAGCCTTGACGCCCGCGCCACCGAAAGGATATCGCCCAGCTCCTCCGGCCTGAGGGCAGCGCCCTCGACCGCCGCCTTCTTAAGCGGCGTCCCGATATCCTTGAGGCCCGCTATCGGGAAGTCCCGGCTGGTTTCCAGGTACCGCCTGAGCTCCTCCGTTTCCTTCAGGTAGCCAAGCACCTGCGCCCTATCGGCGGAGGGCAATATGTTGGCCGCCTCCGCCCGCCCCGGCCCGGACGACGCAAAGGTGGCTACCTCTTCCCGGACTTTATAGAACTCGAGTACCCTTAAGCTGTGTTCATCCATCAAAAAAAGCAAATAAGGGGCCTCCTTTTCCGGATGCCCCTTTTCAGCCAGTGTTCAAACCCTGTGTCAGTATCAGCTACCAAGCATCTCCTTCACCAGCTCGTTCACCATCCGGCCGTCGGCCTTGCCCTTTACCTTCGGCATGAGGGCCTTCATGACCTTCCCGATGTCGGCCGCGCCTGCGGCGCCCGTCTCGGCTATCGCTTCTTTTACCAGGGCCCTGACCTCCTCCGCCCCCATTTGCTGCGGCATGTAGGTCTGGATAATGGCAAGCTCGGCCTTCTCTTTATCGGCAAGGTCCATCCTGCCGCCCTTCTCGTACTGCTCTATGGACTCGCGGCGCTGCTTCACGGCGGTCGAAAGTATCGCCAGGACGCCCTCGTCGTCCAGCTCCTTGCGGGTGTCTATCTCCTTGTTCTTGATGGACGAGTTCAGGAGCCGAAGGGTGGATACCTTCAACGCGTCATGGGCCTTCATGGCCTCCTTGAGTTCGGCGCTCAGTCTTTCTTTTATCGACATGTCTCACCTGGTATGGATATTGCTTATTAAATTGATTTTCCTGGAAAAATTCCTATTCTTAGCCGGAGCAGACTCCCAAGTTTAGCGGTAGAGTATAGTCGGTGTGAAGTGTTATGTCAAGTCGTTTGGCCGAAATATTTTTATTTTTCCGCGCCTTATTTACGCCTGTCCTTAAGCTCCTTATATACTTCTTCCGGCCTTATGCCCGCGGCGGCCAGGGCCACCAGGGTATGGAACCAGAGGTCGGCCGTCTCATGTATAATCTCGCCCGGTTTTTCGTTCTTGACGGCGATCACCATCTCCGAGGCCTCCTCGCCTACCTTCTTAAGTACTGCGTCCACCCCCCCTTGAAGGAGGTTTCTTACGTAAGAGTCGCACGGCGTGGAGCCGGGCCCCTGGGGATTTGCCTGCCGGTCTTTGATTACCGCAAAGACTTTGTCCAGGATGTCGCTGCCGGAATAAACATCCGCCTCCTGGAAGACCTTCTTCCCGACGTCTTTTGTGCCCACATCCTCTATCTTCGTATAGAAGCAGCTCCGGTTCCCGGTATGGCAGGCGGCAGTTTTCTGGATGACCTTTATGAGCAGGCAGTCGGCGTCGCAGTCGTAGAACGTCTCCTTCACCGTCTGGGTATGCCCGGAGGTTTCGCCTTTAAGCCACAGCTTCTGGCGCGAGCGGCTCCAGTAATGGCACAGGCCCGTCTCTATCGTTTTCTGCACTGAAAGAGCGTTCATGAACGCCATCATCAGCACCTCGCCGTTCTCGTAGTCCTGTATTATGGCGGGGATAAGGCCGTCCTTGTCAAATTTCAGGGCGCTGGCGTCGAACATCTCATCTCCTCTGGTTGTGCGCGGCAGAAAGTGCGCGGTGCAGTGTAATTCGAAAGTTATCAAACGCGGGCGGACATTCCGGAGTCAGCCAAGCGACAGCGATAGTGGAGCGAGGCTTACTCCGGAACGACGGACGCAATTTTGATGGCTTGAGAATCACACTGCACCGCACATGATTATTTCAGTTTATACCCGATTTTCCTCAGAAAATCCTTGCGATGAGCCACGTCATCCGACCCCTCGACGCCCTTCGGCGGGAAGCCGTCCACGACTCCCATTATACCCCGGCCCATTTCCGTTTGCGCGATAACCGCCTCGACGGGGTTGGCCGTGGCGCAGAAGATATTCGCCACCTCCGGGCAGTCCTTCACCGCGTTCAGGACATTAATAGGGAAGAAGTCTTTCATCACGATAATAAACGTATGCCCGCA
>JBEKYB010000180.1:0-4618 GCA_049511435.1 Nitrospirota bacterium
GGCTTGACCACGCGGCAGGTGTAGCCGATTGAAAAATCCTTCCTTTTGTCGAGGAAGTCAAATTGCATTATCACTAAGGGCACCCAGAAGAAGAACAGCTCCTTTAACAGGATAAAGCACAGCCTGTTCAGGATGTTCTTCCTTGGAGACTCCACCACGACGAACGGAATCCTCTTGATATATTCCCCCAGGAAGCAGAAATAGCCTCCCATCGGTTTTATATAGTCGATATCGAAGCCGGCCTCCTTGAACATGTCCTCCAGGGCATAGTTCGTGAAGCGGTAGAAATCGTAAGGCGCTTCGTGCACGCCCCAGTTCTGCGGGCATGAGAGATAAAGCGAGCCGCCCGGCTTTAGGCAATGGCGTAGCTCCTTCAAAAGCCTGAGTGGATTGCGCACGTGTTCCAGCACCTGGATATTTATAATGGCGTCCATGGAGTTTTCCTTGAGGGCCATACTGCTTAAGTCGGTGATGATGTTCATCCGCTTGTAGTTCTTCCCCGACACAAGGCAGAAATCGGCCGCGAGATATCTCTGCCGCTTGAAATATGGCCGGTAGCGGCAGTTGCCTGCCCCCGCGTCAAGGACAATCGCGCCGTCGGGCATGTTATCCGCTATATCCTTCACGAACAAGTTGATCATATGCCGGGCGACGTCGGCCTTTTCCCTCGCGCGCTTGGGCATTAAACTCATAAAACCTCCATTTTAAGTCCACTTCTTTTATTCACAGATACCGCTCTATCGCCTCTATCGCCTCGTCCTCGGTTATAGCCTCGATGCACTTGCTCTTCTTCGTGCCGTTGCATCCGTCCCTGTTGCAGGGCATGCAAGGGAAACCTTCGGCCTTTAGCACCGCCGCTTTTTGAGAGAAAGGGCCCCAAACCCTGCTGTCCGAAGGGCCGAAAAGGGCCACGACCGGCACCCCGACTGCCGCGGCTATATGCATCGGCGCCGAATCGACGCCGAAAAAAAGCTTCGCCCCCTTGCACAGCGAGGCAAACCGCTTGAGCGACAGCCTGCCCGAGAGGTCTATGGGCTTCCTTGTCGCAAGCGATATTATACGCCTCGCCTTCTCTAGTTCCTTTTTATCAGGCCCGGATGTAATTACCACCCGGACCCCTTTTGCCTCGATATAATCCATAACGGATGCGACAGCCTCGTCGCGCCAGCACTTGAAAAGCCACCGCGAGGTCGGATGCACTACCGCGAAAGGGCCGCCCGGAAGAATTCCGGCCTCGGCAAGGAGCCTGGCCACGGCTTCATCGTCATCCGGGGACGTGAACATCTCCACGACCGGCTCGCCGGGGTCTATATCCAGTGGGGCGAGGACGTCCATGTCCTTGACCGCCCTGTGCCGAAAATCGTCGTACCCCCACTTTATGAGGTGAGTGAACAGGCGCCGTTTCCCGATTAAGCCCTTCCCTCTGGGGTCTATGCCTATCCGGACGCGCGCGCCGCTGACAAATGACAATACCGCGCCCCGGTCGCCCTCGGTCATGTTAATTGATATATCAAACCTCTTGTCCCTTATCTTCTTAAGGAAACCGAGCTCGTACAAAATCCCCCGCCCCTTGTGGAACGGGATTACCTCGCTTATGCTGGGGTTAAGCGTCAGCAGCTCTTCCATGCCCGCAGGCACCACCGCGGTTATCCGCGCCCCCGGTAGGGCCGTCTTCAGCGCCCTGAACGTCGGCGTTGTGAGCAGCACATCCCCGATGTGCCGGAGCTTTATGACGAGTATGTTGTTTACCCCCACCTGCTATCTCCCGGTAGATTTACCCAGCTCCCAGAGCTTTGCGTATTTTGAAAACGTATAGAACGAGTACAGCGCCGCGAGCATAAGCCCGTGCCTCCCGTCCCGGAACCCCTGCTTGATAAGATACATCTTGAGGAACGTCAGCGACGGCCTGAGAGCCAGGTCAATTAGCCCTGACTGCTTCCCGGCCTTTTGAAGCTCCTGCGCCGCAAGGGTAGAGTATTTATCCATCCTGACCAAATAGTCGGATATGCTATCATACGTGTAGTGGAGCATCGGGTTCCTGAGGTATCCGGCCTCGCCGTTTATCGCGACGGCCTCATGGACGGCCCGCTCGCCGAACGAGCCCCTCCTCCTGTCGAATAGCCTTATGGAGTAGTCAGGGTACCAGCCGCCGTGCCTTATCTCCCGGCCGATGAAGTGGTTCCTGCGCGGGCAGAAGTAGCCGGCCTTTTCCGGCCCGTTCTCCATGAGAGCCTTTATCTCGCTGGCGAGCGCCGGGGTTATCCGCTCGTCGGCGTCCAGTACGAAAACCCAGTCGTTTTTCGCCAGGCCGACGGCATGGGACTTCTGGCCGGAGAACCCCCGCCACTTCTCCTGGTATACGCTGGCGGTGTGCTCCCGGCATATGTCCGCCGTCCGGTCCGTGCTGAAGGAGTCCACGACCACTATCTCGTCGGCGAACGACGCGCTCTCGAGAGCGGCGCGGATGCGGCTTTCCTCGTTGTGCGTTATGATGACGACGGAAAGCGGCGTCACGTCAGTCCAGCTTCTCCGCCTCGTCGATGAGCATCACCGGGATGTCTTCCTTTATCGGGTACTTGAGTTTGCAGGCCTCGCATATCAGCCCGTCCCCGTTTTCGGTCAGTTTCAGGTCGCCCTTGCACTTCGGGCAGGCCAGGATTTCAAGCAGGCTCTTGTCTATTGCCATATATACCCCCTTATAAAGTCGCCCGATAAATCGGGCAGCTACGGTTCTTAGCGCTCCAGCATAGTCAGGATGTCGTTATAAACCTGCTCCACGGTC
Source organism: Nitrospirota bacterium (assembly GCA_049511435.1). GTDB lineage: Bacteria > Nitrospirota > JACRHJ01 > JACRHJ01 > JACRHJ01 > JBEKYB01. The sequence goes on from JBEKYB010000180.1 coordinate 2,783, forward strand.
ACTCCGGTAAGGCATTTTACGCCGGAGCACTCCCGCCTGAAGCACGGCGAGCACTCCATGCCCGCAGTAATTACCCTGTGGCCCTTGCCGTACGGGCCGGTCCGGCATGGGTCTGTCGGCCCGAATATCGCCGCGACCGGAGTGCCCACGGCTGCGGCAATGTGCATCGGGCCCGAATCGTTGGTTAAGAGGACTTTCGCCCTCTTAAGCACGGCCGCCAGGCCCTTGAGGGAGGTCTCGCCGAAGGCGCTCTTTTCCGGCGCGGCCCCCTTGAAAATTTCCTTGTCGCGGGAGGAGCCGAGCAGTATGTATTTAATCCCTTTCTCCTTAAGGATAAGCTCGGAGACCTCGATGAATCTATCCAGCGGCCATCTCTTCGCCGTCCACCGTGCGGACGGGGTCACGGCGATAAACGGCTCGCCCGGTCTTATGCCCTTCTTCCTGAGAACGGCGTCCGCCCTGGCTTCGTCATCGGTGGAGATCGATATATGGAACCCGGCCACCGGCCCCGGCTTAAGCCCCAATGCAGCCAGGGCGAGCATGTACCTGTCTACCGCATGGATTGCTCCCTCGGGCACCGTTATTTTATCGGTATAAAAAAACGGCGCGCCTTCCCTCGCGTTCCCGAACCCGATCCTCCTGGGCGACCTGCTGGTAATTGCCATGAGCGCGCTCCGGATTAAGCCCTGGAGGTCAATTACCGCGTCGTACCGCTCGCGCCTCAGCTCTTTTATAAGCCTCAGCAGGCTCGCGGCCCGGCCTTTGCCCCTGAGCATGCCGCGGTCGAAGGTAATGACGCTCCTGATCGCCGGGTTCCCTTCGAGTATCTCCTCGTATCCCTTCCCGGCGACCCAGTCTATCCGGGCGTCCGGGATGCCGGCCTTTATTGCCGCGGCAACCGGGAGGGCATGGATGATGTCCCCCAGGGAACTGGGCTTTATTATAAGGAACTTTCCCTGTCCTTGATTATCCAATCAGCGGCCTCCGGCAGGGCGTCCTTTACCATATCGGGCTCAAGGCCCCTGGCCTCCAGGAGCCGTTTTTCCTCTATGCCGAACCCCGTCAGCACGAGGACGGTCTTCCCGCCCGCATTCTTACCCAGCTCTATGTCGGATAGCTTGTCCCCGACGAAATATGACTTCCCGATGTCCAGCCCCAGCTCTGCTGCGGCGGCCAGCGCCATGCCCGGTTTCGGCTTCCGGCATCCGCAGTCTATCATTTCGCCGTATTTCGGGTGGTGCGGGCAGTGATAAAACCTGTCTATTCCCGCGCCTTTCTCGGCAAGGAGCCGCTCAAGGGTGCTATTTACTTTCATCAGCTCGGCCTCGGTAAAGAGCCCCCTTGCGATACCCGACTGGTTCGTCACCACCACGAGCGCGAACCCGGCCTCCCGGAGCCTTATTAGCGCCTCGGCGGCGCCAGGTATGAGCGAGACCGCGTCAGGGTCGAAGAGGAACCCTATCTCCTCGTTTATCGTACCGTCCCTATCTAAAAATACGGCTGGTCTGGTCAAATTTTATACCATGTCCCCTGATATCGTAGCTGCCCGATTTATCGGGCGGTTTAAATTCGCCCCATGAATGGGGCAGCTACAATTGCGGATCAACGGGCGTTATCTCTGCCTGGGCGGCTCAGGCTGCATGGAACCTGACTCGCGCCGTTCACGAATTTTCAAGTGAAAGGCATCTCGTTTCATTTGCTCAAGAAATATGCTATTAATGCAATTATGAAAATATAAAACAAAACTCCCAGGAAAAATTTTAGATTTCCAACCTTCCATCTTAATTCATTAAATACCCACCATTTAAGGTTGGCCATGTAATATAGAGCTACTGC
>JBEKYB010000181.1:0-4613 GCA_049511435.1 Nitrospirota bacterium
GCCTCTTGCCGCGGATTGTAAGAACGTTCCCGGTAACGCTGATATCTATATCCTTGGGGTCTATTCCCGGCAGGTCCACATTAACCAGCAGGTTGTCGCCCTTCCTGACGACGTCTACCGGCGGGTAGCTCCCAAAAGAGAGCACCGGCATCAACCTCTCTCCCCTGCCGAAGAACCTGCTAAATAAGTCATCCATGTCCTTTTGGGCTGTCATTTCCCTGAACGGGTTCCACCTTGTCAATCCCTGCATAACGCACCTCCTTACGGCGGCTATACGTTGCCGCCTTTCATCTTTTGCCTAATCATATAGTATAGCCTACGGGCAGGAAAAGTCAAGGGCACCTGGATACTCAATTCCTTGATTTTACTAGTATATTTTTCTCAATCATCAGATTTTATTTATGCATTTTTGAACCGGGTGCGTAAACCTTTGTTTATTGACAAACGTCATATTTGGTATTAACCTTTAAATATGGAACCTTGAGGAGGTGCACATGAGAAGGATGCTCATTTTAATAGGATTTTCAATAGTTTTGGTAACATACGCCCCGGCATTGGCCGGCCCCCCGATACCGATACCCATACCGGTACCGGTGCCCGCACCGGCTCCCGTGCCTGGCCCGGAAGTTTACCCGCCGCCGCCCCCGGGAGTCGTAATCGGACCCGGAGCGCCTTTGTACTGGTTCTGGGACGATGCCCGCGGAATGTGGTTTTACTATGACGCCCGGCACAGGCCGCACTTTGTCAGGGGGCACGCGTTCATTGACGACGGCAGGCATTTCTTTGTTAGAGGAGGCCGTTGGAGGCCCGTTGACCGTGGCTTTGCGGAACGAAGGGGCTGGTACAGGCACCGAGACCGGAGGTGATGAGCGCGGGCATTGGCGTGACTAGGCCTTAAGGCCAGGATTCAGGCCAGTTCTGCCTTATGGACTGAACCTATGGAATAGCCCAGGAAGCGTTCGCCGACCGTCTTGAACCTCTCCGGGGCGTCGGTTACATAATATGAAATAGAGGCGGGCCTGTCTGAGCCATTCAGCAGGCCTGTTTTTTTGAGGACCCTGCCCACCTCCTGCGCCGTCTCGTGCGCCGAGTCGATAAGGGTCACTTCAGGGCCCATTACCTCGCCTATCACCGGTTTAATCAGGGGATAATGGGTGCAGCCCAATACCAGTGTATCGATGCCTTCGCCCTTGAGGGCGGCGAGGTATTCGTTGGCGGCCAGCGTCGTTATTTCGCCACTCAGCCGCCCTTCCTCGACGAGCGGGACAAAAAGCGGACAGGCCCGGCTGACCACGGACGCATCGGGCCGGATGTTCCTGATGAGCCTTGGGTATGCCCCGGAATTCACTGTCCCTTCCGTCCCGATGACGCCTATCTTCCCGGTCTTTGTCGCACGGGTCGCGGCGTATGCGCCGGGCATGAGCACACCTATCACGGGTATCGGCAGGCTCTCCCTGAGGCTTGTGAGCGCGGCGGCGGATGCGGTGTTGCAGGCGACCACCAGCATTTTGATGTCCTTCGCCGTCAGGTAGTCCGCCACCTCGTGCGAGAAGCGCTGAACTGTCTCCGCCGATTTTATGCCGTAGGGGACCCTTGCGGTGTCTCCGAAGTATATGATGTCCTCGCCGGGCAGGTGGTGGTGTATCTCCTTAAGGACGGTAAGCCCGCCTATGCCCGAGTCGAATACGCCGATGGGGTTTGTAGTCATCAGTCACTAACCTATAGACTCATTGAGTCTTTTATCCAATCGCCAATGCAGCCGGAATGCCAATAATGGCTCAAGAAATCTTCTACATCGACTTCCCCGACAATCACTCCATCACCGGGAATTATGGTATCACATTCTTTAAAAGGTTCTCCGCAATAAAAACAAACTTCATCGCTTTCAATTAATTTCTCGGAATAAAGGTTTTCAGCCGATTGTTTCATTAGTCACCTTATATTTTCCGCTGCCTAAAAAGTCCAGATAATTTTTATCCCGCAGAAACTGCAACTGCTGCCTTATCTTCGCCTTTATGTTTTTATTTTGCGGATGCAGTCGGCTCAGATATTCTTCAAAAAAATATATCTCCTCAAGTTCAAAGTTATCTTTACCAATTTTGTTTAGGCAATGCATGATATCGTTAAGCCATCCGCGTGTTTCTACCTTCGTGTCCTTCAAGAAATTTATTTTTTGCCACGCCGCCCTGACATACTCCGGCTCTAGCATTTTCCCGTTATCAATTATCTTTATTTTACCTTCGTCCGAAATATTTTTATAGAGAATGTTGCAACCGACCCACCCATGCCTCCTTGCATTATCCGAAAGGGCCTTCCTCTTTTCGATTATCGAAGGAGAAAAGAAAAAATTCGGGACGAGCATCAAGTCTTTCGCCGAATAAGTGGGTTGCTCATAGCGCATGAAGAAGAAATTCGGAAGAGTGTTCAATTCCATCGCCGAGACTAAAATATCGTAAGCTCCGTCCGTAATTCTGCTTCCAAAAGATTTTGATTGGCACTTCAGTTGATATTGTTCGTTGCAGTTCGGACAATAAAAGTCCGCTGCTTTTTTATTATTGGGAAAAGCTTTTATTTCATTGGAAGCGCAGGCCGGACAATACATTTTCCCGCCGAACCAGCATTCACTCATAATCCTGATACGCTGAGACGGGCTTTTATATTTGAGGAGCACGTCCTCTTGTAGAAAACAGAGATCCATTTATTCTTTATTCAGCGCCTGGCTGGGCGCGAAGGGGCGGGAGATGTCGATATGCCCGGCGAGCGACTGGACAACGCTCCCCTCCACAAGTATCTGCACCTGCTTTATCTCCGGCAAATCCTCGGTCAAGGTATTGGTCAGGGAATAGATGGTCAGGGTCTCCGTCCATGCCCCGCCGGGGTACTCGCTCACGAGCTCCCTCGAAAAGTTCACGTACGCGGTGCCGGAAGGGTCGATAAATAGGCTTTTTACCCGCGCCGCGGCCGGTATCGACGCCACAAGCTCCGGCGATACCGGCCCCCGGATAAGCTCGTCCACCACCTCCCGGGCGAACTGCGTCCTGTCTGTAGTCTCCGGCACGTCCCTGGCCTCGGACCCGAGGCGCCTGCCGTCCCTGGCCGGGAAATACAGCTTTACTCCCGTCCTGCTGCCGCCTTTTGACGTGGTAATGGGCTGGAAAACGACGCTCACCTGCGGCGGCGGCGGTTTCGTCTCCTTCAAGAAGAAATACGTGCCCACCGACAGGGCGGATGCCAGTAGCACCGCCGCGATTATCCAGGGCAGGAGCTCGCCCTCTTTTTTAACCCTGGTCGTCATCGGCCACGGCCTTTCGCATAGTCGTCCACGCCCGCTGCAATCCCGGCGGTAAGTTTATCCCGGAAGGCATCGTCCATGAGCAGGGCCGCCTGGTCCGGGTCATCCAAGTCCCCCACCTCCACAAGGACGGCTGGCATGGCCAGGCCGTCAAAACCAACAAGCCCGGCGCTCCTGAGCGACGCGCCCTGGCCGTACGGGCTACCGAGCGCCTTGATTATGCCCCCCGCAAGCCTGATGCTGTCCGGGAGATAAGGCGCTGCCTGCTCCTCCCACTTGAGCGGCCATTTGGAGCGACCCCCGTCTAGCTCGCCCTCGGCCAGCGTATAAAGCATCGCCCCGGTCCCCTTGCCGCTGAAGGAGCCGGAGGCGTGTATCGATATGAAGAGGTCAGCCCGGGCGTTATTGGCCGCGCCCGCCCTGTCGTCCGGGGCGGCATCAACGTCCTTGTCGCGGGTCATTACTACCCGGTACCCTTTCATGGAGAGCGTCTTCCTGAGCCTGAGCGAAATGTCAAGAGCAATGTCCTTCTCCGTGAGCTTTCCGGAGCCGCTCCCCTTTTCCCGCCCGCCGTGCCCGGGGTCAAGCGCTATCGTCCTTACCGGCCGGTCAACCGGCAGAAAGCCTGCGTCCCCTGCCTTCGCACTCCGGTAGAAATCAAGAACTATCCTGTACGGCATCGAGAGGTACGACGCCTTTATGGTGCGGATTGCGGGGTCAAGCTTTACGACAATCCCCCTCCTGCCCGAGTCGTCTTCTACCAGCTCCACGTCGTGCACGAGGTCGTCGAGCTGGCCTATAGGCGCGAATGTCAGGCCCAGAAGCCCCTTTTCCGGGTAAAGTATTACTTTTTTTGCGGCCTGGTCGAAGTTTATTTTGAAGCCGTCAGGCCTCATCCCGCCGGTACCGAAGACGAGCCTGGTGAAGGAAACGTAGCTATGGTAGCCGGCAAAGTTCGCCTCCACCAGCTGTTGGCCTTCCTCGGCTCGCCCTCCGCCGGCCGCAAGCGCCAGAACGACAAGCACCGCCGCAAATGCAAAAATATTCGGGAAACGGCCTGCCCTTGCACTCACTTTAAATGCCTGTCGAGGAAGGCTGTTACGTCGTCAACCGCCTCCCCGTGCCACATTATCCCATGGCCCGCCACGGGGTAGAGGAGCAGCCGGGCGTCCTTCCCCATGGCCTTTAATGTATCGCACAGCCGTACGGACTGGCCGAACGGCACCCTCCTGTCCAGCCTGCCATGCAGTATCAGCACCGGGGCGTCGATATTGGCAAGTCCCTTAAGGGGAGAGCGCTCCTGTGCGTCTTTTATATGTTG
>JBEKYB010000182.1:0-4574 GCA_049511435.1 Nitrospirota bacterium
TTCCAGACTCGATGAATGCGCCCGGCTTTTCCGTTATCTTCCCGACCGCGGTAATCCTGATTTTAAGCCTTTTACCGGCCGCCGTTATCCTTTTGGCAAATTCGGGATGCGCCGTAAACAGAAGCTCGTAGTCCTCGCCGCCCGTCAAGGCGTATTCCGCGGCCCTGTCCGGCCCGGCGTATCTTACAAGCTCCCCGGATAACGGCAACTCTTCGGCCCTTATCCGCGCCCCCACGCCGCCCTCCTCCAGTATATGCCCCAAATCAGAGGAAAAACCGTCGCTTATGTCTATCATGGAGCTTGCCAGGCCGCTCCGTGCCAGCATCCTTCCGGCGCTTACGCGCGGCTCCGGCTCCAGGTGCCTCTTTATCAGGTAGGGGCCACCCTCCGGTCTCCGTCGTCTGGAGTAGCTGCCTGATTTATCGGGCGGTTTTAAATGCGCCCCATAAATGGGGCAGCTACAACTTTTATCACCGGCCCCCGCCTTTAATATCTCCAGCCCGGCCAATGAGTCCCCTAGCGTCCCGGTCACATATATGTCGTCGCCGGGCCTCGCCCCGGAGCGAAGCACCGGCCCGCCTTCCCGCATCTCCCCCAGGGCCGTAATGCTTATCACCATCGGGCCGGGCGATGCGCAGGTATCGCCGCCTATAACCGCTAAGCCGAACCTCGCAGCGGCGTCTTCCATCCCGCGGTAAAGGGCCTCAATGTCCTCGACCCTCTCGTCCGGCCCCGCCGCTAGCGATACCATGTAATAGCGGGGCGTGCCGCCCATGGCGGCGATATCGCTTATGTTAACAGCGAGGCTCTTATACCCTAGCTGGCCATATGTGCAAAAGCGCCTGTCGAAATGGACGCCCTCGATGAGCATGTCGGCGGTAGCGAGGAGTTTTTTCCCCTTAAAATCAACGACCGCGCTGTCATCGCCTATTCCCGCCAGGACATCCTTCCCGCCGCCTTTGCATATGGCCTTTATCCTGTCTATCGTTCCGAACTCGCCCAGGGCGCTAAGCTTCATTTTTCAAGGGTTTTGGAACCAGGGCCGCCGCCAGAACGTCGTCCATGTGGTCGGCATAGACTATTTCAAGGCTCTTCCTCACCGCCTTCGGGATATCCTCTATGTCCTTGCTGTTACGCTTGGGGACGATTACCCTCTTGATGCTTGCGCGCCTTGCGGCAAGGGTCTTCTCCTTAAGCCCGCCTATTGGGAGTACGCGGCCCCGGAGCGTCACCTCCCCGGTCATGGCGACGTCCTTGCTCACTGGCCGTCCGGTAAGCGCCGAGGTTATAGCCGTGGCCATGGTGACTCCCGCGGACGGGCCGTCCTTGGGTATCGCGCCGGCGGGGACATGTATATGGATGTCAATCTTCCCGAAGACGTCCTCCTTGATGCCTAACTGCGGCGCCTTCGAGCGGACGTAGCTAAGCGCGGCCTGGGCCGACTCCTTCATCACTTCGCCCAGATGGCCCGTAAGGGTAAGGCCGCCTTTGCCTTTCATTGTAGTCGCCTCGATGAAGAGGATGTCTCCGCCGGTCTCGGTCCAGGCAAGGCCCGTCGCGACGCCGACCTCGTCCTTCTCCCTCTCCTCCTCGGGCAGGTACCTGGGCGGCCCCAGGTACTTCTGGAGGTCACTGGGCTTTACTGTCACGGTCGTCTTCCTGCCCTCGGCTATCCTCCGGGCGACCTTCCTGCAGATGTTCGCTATCTCGCGCTCGAGGTTCCTGAGGCCAGATTCCCGGGTGTACTGGGAGATGAGCTGGATGAGCGCCTTATCGGTGAAGATTATGTCCGTCTCGGTTATGCCGTTCTCCGTCATCTGCCTGGGGATCAGGTATTTCTTGGCTATCCCGAGTTTTTCCTCCTCGGTATAACCGGCTATGTGGATTACCTCCATCCTGTCCTTCAGGGCGGGGATTATCGGGTCCACCAGGTTTGCGGTCGTGATGAACATCACGCGGCTCAGGTCGAACGGCACCGCCAGGTAGTGGTCAACGAAGGCGAAGTTCTGCTCCGGGTCCAGCACCTCGAGGAGCGCCGCGGAAGGGTCCCCCCTGAAGTCCGCGCCGACCTTGTCAACTTCGTCCAGCATGAACACCGGGTTATTGGTGTTGCACTGCCTTATGCCCTGTATAATGCGCCCGGGCAGGGCCCCGACGTACGTCCTCCTGTGGCCCCTTATCTCGGCCTCGTCCCTCATCCCGCCAAGGGACATCCGGAAGAACTCGCGCCCGAGCGCACGGGCGATGGACTTCCCCAGCGACGTCTTGCCGACGCCCGGCGGCCCCACGAAGCACAGTATCGGCCCTTTAAGCTTGTCTTTGAGCTTCCTCACGGCCAGGTACTCGAGTATCCTGTCCTTCACTTTCTCCAGGTCGTAGTGGTCTTCGTCCAGGACCTTCTTGGCGGCCTTTATGTCTAAGTTGTCCTCCGTGCTCTTCGACCACGGGAGCTCGACAAGCGTCTCGATATATGAGCGTATTACCCCGGATTCCGCGGCGTCCGGGTGCATGCGCTCTAGCCTCTTGAGCTGTTTCTCGGCCTCCGCCAGCACCTTCTCCGGCATTTTGGCCTCTTCCATCTTCTTCCGGAGGTCGTTTATCTCCTCGGTCCGCTCGTCTACTTCGCCCAGTTCCTTCTGGATGGCCTTAAGCTGCTCCCTGAGGAAATATTCCCTCTGGCTCTTGTCTATCTCGCCCCGTGCCGACGCCTGTATCTTCTGCTGCATCGTCAGGACCTCGAGCTCCTTTGAGATTATTTCGTTCACCTTCGAGAGCCGCTCCTTCGGGTCGGTTATCTCGAGCACCTCCTGGGCCGCGTCCACCTTCAGACCGAGGTTGGAGGCGACCAGGTCCGCGAGCTTGCCGGGGTCGTCTATGTTCTCGACGATGACCATGATGTCCGGGAGGACCATCTTCCCCAGAGAGATCATCTTCTCAAGCTGCTCCTTGACGTTACGCATCAGGGCCTCTACCTCCAGCGTCAGCTTCGGCGCCTTCGGCTCGACGACCTTCTCTATGTCCACGAGGAAATAGGGCTCCGTCTGGACGTAGCTTGCTATCTTTGCCTTCGACATGCCCTGGACGAGTATCTTGACGCGCCCGTCCGGGAGCTTCAGCATGCGCATTATCATCCCTACCGTGCCCGTGTTGTAGAGGTCGGCCGGCTCCGGGTTCTCGGTATTCAAGTCCTTCTGGGCGACTAGCAGTATCAGCCTGTTCCCCGAGAGGGCGTCGTCTATCGCCTTTATGGACATGTCCCTGCCCACGAAGAGCGGCAGTATCATGTACGGGAATATCACGATGTCCCTGATCGGGAGGAGAGGCAATCTGCCCGGTATCTCTACCTGCTGTTCCTCTTGCTGTTCATTGATTTCGGCCACTGGTCTTGGTCTCCTTGTATGTTTAATTAGTCTTTCTCAACCTTTATCTTTATGGCCTCGCCCCTTTTTTCCTTGACCTTGGGGAAGGTTATCGTCAAAACGCCCCTGCTGTATACGGCCCTGGCCTGTTTCGGGTTTATCGGGACCATGATCTTTATCACCCTCTTGAAGCTTTCGAACGAGCGCTCCATGCAGAGGTAGTTTATCTTTTCGGCGGCCTCTATCTTTTCTTTCTTCACGCCCTCGATGGTCAGCAGGCCGTGGAGTATGCACACCTCCAGGTCGTTCAGGTCCACTCCCGGTATATCGGCCTCCACTACTATGTTTTCCGCAGTCTCGTAGAGGTCCAGGAGCGGCCCGGTGGTCTCGCCCAGGTTTATGGTAGACCTTTCTTCTTCTTCGAGTATCTTGAGGAACCTCTTAAGCTCTTCGCCCATCAGGTTTACCGAAATGCCGCCCTTTTTGATCGCCAATTCCGCCTCCCGGCCCGCAAAAAGCCCGCGCCCCTTTTTAAACCCTCAGCTTCAGCGCCTTAATGTATTCCCTGAACTGCGGCCCCAGATCCCGGTCCTTCGCGGCGTACTCTACCGTCGCCTTCAGGAACCCGAGCTTGTCGCCGGCGTCGTAACGGGTACCCTTGAACTTATACGCGTATACCGGCCTTTTCTTCATGAGCGCCTTCAGGCCGTCCGTAAGCTGTATCTCGCCGCCCTTGCCCGGCTTGGTGTCCCTGAGCGCGGCGAATATGTCCGGGGTGAGGATGTACCGGCCGATGATGGCCAGGTTGGACGGCGCCTTGTCCACCGGCGGTTTTTCCACCATGTCCCTTATCTTGTAGACCCCGGCCTCCACCTCTACCGCGTCTATTATGCCGTAGCTCGAGACGTCGGCTCTGTCCACCTCGCAGATGGCGACTATGGGGCTCTGGTACCTGGCGAACACGTTCAGCATCTGTTTTGTCACGGGCACTTTCGCGTCTATTATGTCATCCGAGAGTATTACTACGAAAGGCTCGTCGTCTACCGCGGGCGCGGCCGTCAGGACGGCATGGCCCAGGCCAAGGGCCTTCCTCTGCCTGATATAGCTGAACTGCACCATGTTGGAGATCCTCTCGACCTCCGCCAGGAGCTTCAGCTTCTTCTTCTCCCTGAGCTCATACTCTAGCTCGAAGGATACGTCGAAATGGTCTTCAAT
>JBEKYB010000183.1:0-4569 GCA_049511435.1 Nitrospirota bacterium
GTCGATTACGCACATACCGAAGATGCGCTCTCCAGGGTGCTCGCCACCGCCCGGGAGTTCACTCCGGGAAGGCTTATAACGGTATTCGGCTGCGGGGGAGACAGGGACAAGACGAAGCGACCTAAAATGGGGCGCGTGTCGGCCTCTTTGTCCGACTTCGTTGTCCTGACGTCCGACAACCCGCGCTCGGAAGACCCCGACGAGATAATAGCACAGACCGAGACCGGGATAACGGAAGAAGGCTCAAAAACCAAAGGCATCTCGTATTACGTCTACCCGGACCGCGAGGAGGCAATCTATTTCGCGGTCGGCCTGGCGCAAAAAGGCGACACGGTGCTCATCGCGGGCAAGGGGCATGAGGACTACCAGGTAGTCGGCGACCGGAAGTACCATTTCGACGACAGGGAGACGGCAAGGGATGCCGTCAAGGGAAGGGCCGATGTTTAAGCTTAAGGACATACTGGATGCGACGGGGGGTAAAGAAGTCTCGTCCGGCCCCGTGCGCTTTGGTAATATCTCGACCGACAGCCGCACCATCGGGCCTGGCGAACTCTTCGTTCCGCTAACGGGGCCGAACTTCGACGGGCACGGCTTCATCGATGCCGCCTTTAAAAAAGGTGCGGCCGGTACGCTGGTCAAAAAAGGGACGCGGTTAAAATATCCGGAGGGCAAGACCGTCATAGAAGTCGGAGATACGCTTCGGGCACTCCAGGAGACGGCGCATTTCATCCGCATGAAGAGGACCGGCATCCCCGTAATAGGGGTCACGGGGACCAACGGCAAGACCACCACCAAGGAGATGCTCGCCTCCATACTGTCGGTACGCGGGCCGGTGCTGAAAAACGACGGGAACCTGAATAACGAGATCGGCGTCCCCCTTACGCTCCTCCGCCTTGAGAAGCGGCACTTAGCCGCGGTCATCGAGATGGGCATGAGCGCCCTGGGCGAGATTGCCAGGCTTGCCGAGATAGCCGCCCCGTCGATCGGGATAATCACAAACATCGGCCCGGGGCACTTAGGGTCCCTCGGGAGCATGGACGCGGTCGCCAGGGCAAAGGGCGAGCTGGTCCTTGCGCTGCCCGAAGACGGGAAGGCTATCCTGAACGGAGACGACCCGTATCTTAAAAATATTATAGAGGAAAACAGGCATCGCACCCTCACATTCGGCATTACCGGGAAAGCGGACATCGCGGCCGCGGACATAAAGGAATCAGACTCCGGGATATCGTTCAAGCTGATATTTCCAGGCGGGACGGAGGAGATTGCCCTGCCGGTCATAGGCCTGCATAATGTGTATAACGCGCTGGCGGCTTCCGCCGCCGCCCTCGCGGCCGGGGCCGATGCCGCCAATATAAAGGAAGGTTTAGGCGCTTGGCAGCCCGTAAAGATGCGGATGGAGATAACAGAGATAGACGGCGCCAGGATAATAAACGACGCCTATAACGCGAACCCGGCCTCTATGGCCGCCGCCCTGAACGCGCTCGCCTCGATAAAGGGCAGCCGGAAGATGGCCGTACTGGGCGACATGCTGGAACTAGGCAAAGCGGCATCGAAATCCCATTTCGACGTGGGCAGGATGGCCGGCGCGCAGGACCTGACCCTGCTGATACTGACTGGCGGGCATGCGCCGCTCACCGCGCAGGGCGCGATGGAGGCGGGCATGCCGGAAGAGAGAATATTCATAGTGGAGAGCCCGACAGCCGCCGCGGCGATACTCGCCGAGAGGCTGAAACCGGGCGACCACGTATTGATAAAAGGGTCCAGGTCCATGAAGATGGAGCGGGTCGTGGACCTCCTAAGGGGAAGGAGCCTTGTGGCCTGATGCTCTACCATCTTTTATATCCGCTGCATGATAAAGTCCATGCGTTCAACGTATTCCGGTACATAACGTTCCGTTTTGCGAGCGCCATCCTGACGGCGCTCCTCATAAGCTTCGTATTCGGGCCCTGGGTCATAAGGAAGCTTAAGGAGCTGAAGGTCGGCCAGCAGATACGGCAGGACGGGCCGGAGTCGCACTACAATAAGGCCGGCACGCCCACTATGGGCGGCATACTCATCCTCTTTGCCGTCGTCGTCCCGACCCTGCTGTGGTCGGACCTCACGAACCGCTACGTCTGGCTCATCCTTGCGGTAACGCTCGCGTTCGGCGCGATCGGCTTTTACGACGACTACCTGAAGGTGGTCAGGAAGAAGTCGGAAGGGCTTAAGCCCAGGTACAAGTTCGGCCTGCAGGTGAGCGTCGCCCTGATGATAGGGGTACTCCTTTACTTCAACCCGCTGGACCCTTACAGGACCATGCTGTCCATACCGTTTTTGAAGGCATGGACGATCAACCTCTTCTGGTTCTACATCCCGTTCGTGGTGCTGGTGCTAGTCGGCTCGTCGAACGCGGTCAACCTGACCGACGGCCTGGACGGGCTTGCCATCGGCCTTGTAGGTATTGCAGCCGGGGCAAACGCCATACTCGTATATGTCACCGGCAACAGGGTATTCGCCAACTACCTGCAGGTGATGTACCTGCACGGGACGGCCGAGTTGACGGTCTTCTGCGGCGCGCTGATGGGCGCAAGCCTCGGGTTTTTGTGGTACAACTCCCACCCGGCGGAGGTCTTCATGGGCGATGTCGGGAGCCTGTCCCTGGGCGGGGCCCTGGGGATGCTTGCGATACTCACGAAACATGAGATAATATTGGTGATAGTGGGCGGCATATTCGTCATCGAGGCGCTATCCGTAATCTTCCAGGTCGCCTCCTTCAAAAGCTGCGGGAGACGGATATTCAAGATGGCCCCCGTCCACCACCACTTCGAGGAAATAGGGTGGACGGAATCGAAGGTGATTGTCAGGTTCTGGCTGCTGGGGATAATCCTCGCCCTGGTCGGCCTCAGCACACTTAAGCTGCGTTAATGGAGCAAATCATGAAGTTTTTAAGAAGGTCCGTTGTACTTGTCCTCCCGGCTTTGCTGGTCCTTGCGCTCGCCTCTTCCGGCATGGCCCAGGACGACGACATGGGCATCACCGCTAAGGGCGCGGTCGTGATGGATGCCGATACGGGCAAGGTAATCATATCCCGAAGCCCGGACTATAAGCTCCCGCCCGCCTCGACCACGAAGGTAATGACGGCGATAATCACGCTCGAGAAGGCGCGGCTCACCGACACCTTCAGGGTGAGCAGGACGGCCGCGGACACGGCCCCATCGAAGGTCTACTTAAGGCCGGGCGACCAGGTGACCGTCGAGGCGCTCCTGTACGCGGTGCTCCTTAAAAGCGCGAACGACGGTGCGGTGACACTGGCCGAGGGAATCGCCGGCTCCGAGGACGCCTTCGCAAGGATGATGACCGAGAAGGCCCACGAGATAGGCGCGCTCAACACACACTTCAGTAACGCGAGCGGGCTTCCGGCGGACGACCACTACACGACCGCCATGGACCTGGCGCTCATCCTGAGGTACGCCATGCACGACCCCCGTTTCATGGAGATAGCCTCGACGAAGTTTGCGACGCTGAACATGGGCGCGAAGGAGAAGATGCTCCTAAAGAACCATAACAGGCTGCTGTGGTTCTACGACGGCGCGGGCGCGGGCAAGACCGGCTATACCGTCGCCGCAAGGCACTGTTACGTGGGCGAGGCCAACTGCAGCAACACCAGGCTTATCGTCGCCGTCCTCCATAGCCGCGACCTCTGGAACGACACAAGGAAGCTCCTGGACAAGGGGTTCCAGCTAGCAATGGCGGGGCAGACACTGGCCCTGGCTGACAGCCCCGAGGAGATACTCAAGGTGAATTACGTAAGGCACCACCATGTGGTAAGGGTGAGGAGAAGGCATCACAGGAAGAGAAGGAATATCAGGACATATTAATGGCACTAAGCAATCTGGAATTCAAGGGGAAGAAGGTTACGGTAATCGGCCTCGCCAGGAGCGGGGCGGGGGCCGCTAACCTCCTCCATTCGCTCGGCGCTGAAGTTACGGTAACCGACTTAAGGGGCGCATCCGAGCTTGAGCAGTATACGGCGCTCTTGTCGGGCGGCATAAAAAAAGTGCTCGGGTCCCATCCCGACGAGCTTTTCCTGGACGCGGACCTGGTCGTCTTCTCCCCCGGCGTGCCTATGAGCGCCCCGCCTCTTGTGAAGGCGGCAAAGGCCGGGGTCCCGCTCATGGGAGAGATGGAACTTGCCTTCCGTGTCGCCAATTCCCCGTTCATCGCGATAACCGGCACCAACGGCAAATCGACCACCACCACGCTTGTAGGGCTGATGCTCAAGGAGGCGGGCATGAAGGTGCAGGTCGGGGGGAATCTCGGCAACGCCCTGACCGAAAAGCCCGAAGAACTTATGGACAAGGACTATATAGTCGCGGAGGTATCGAGCTTCCAGCTCGAGGGCATAGCGACCTTCAGGCCCAAAATAGCCGCCCTACTGAACATCACCCAGGACCACCTCGACCGCTACCCGGACATGGACAGCTATGCCGAGGCCAAGGCGCTCGTGTTCAAGAACCAGACTGCGGACGACTTCTTCGTGGTGAACGCGGACGACCTGCCGTCCATGCACCTGCGCGAAAGGGCCAGGAG
>JBEKYB010000184.1:0-4548 GCA_049511435.1 Nitrospirota bacterium
CCGCCCGCTCCATGAGCCCGACGCCCTTACCCAGACGGAGGCGATAGCCGTCTCCGCCTGCCGCACGGCAAACGAGCTGGGGATAAAGAAGATAATATGTTTTACCCGCTCCGGGGCCACCGCGCTCCATGTCTCGAAATACAGGCCCTCCGCCGCGACAATAGCCGCCACCCATGACGACAAGGTGTACCGCAGGATGCGCCTTTTCTACGGCGTCGTCCCGCTCATGGTGAAGGACATGGACGATACCGACCGTATGATAAGGGAAGTCGAGAGGGCTGCGTTATCCAAAGGGCTGGTCAAAAAGGGCGACCTGGTCGTGGTCACCCTGGGCGTCCCTGCGGGCAAGGGGACTAACCTCCTCAAGATACACAGGGTTGGAGAGTCTTTCGGGACCGCCAGATGAAGAAGTTCATCCAAAATATCGGCCCGTTCATCGGGGCCGCGCTCTTCATCGCGGCCCTCTTCGTCCTGCACCACGCGCTCAAGAAATACAACTACCATGACATCATAAGGCACGTCAAGCACCTGCCGCCCGAGAACCTGGCTCTGGCCGTCGTCTTGACCATACTCAGCTACCTTGTCCTCACCGGTTACGACACCTTCTCCGTAAGGTATTTCCGGCATCCCATTAACTACTTCAAAAGCGCGTTCGCGTCGTTTATCGGCTATGCGTTTTCTCACAACATCGGTGTCGCCATAATAAGCGGAGGCGGCGTACGCTACAGGCTTTATTCCTCGTGGGGACTGTCCGCGCTCGACATAGCGAAGATAATCGTGTTCAACGGCATCACGTTCTGGAGCGGCTTCTGCGCCCTGGGTGCCGTGGTATTCCTCTCGAGCCCGCTCCCCCTCCCGCCGTCCTTGCATATCCCGCTGAAAGGTGCGGCGCCGCTCGGGATTGTGTGCCTGTCCGCAGTCCTCGGTTATATGATGCTCTGCACGTTCCGGAGGAGGCCTTTCAGCGTGATGGGGATAGAGTTCCCCGTGCCGCCGCTCCCCTTGGGCCTGCTCCAGATCGTAATATCCTCGCTCGACTGGACGATAGCCGGGAGCGTCGTATACGTCCTGGTCACCGCGACGGTCGCCATAGATTTCCGGCTCTTCCTGGGCATATTCTTGTTCGCGCAGATAGCCGGGTTAATAAGCCAGGTGCCGGGGGGCCTTGGGGTATTCGAGATGGTGATGCTCGTGATGCTGGCCCCGTTCGGCCCGCCGTCGGACATACTGGGCGCGCTCCTGGCCTACCGCGGCATCTACTTCCTCATGCCCCTGATAGCGGCCATCCTTCTCCTGGGGGCCGAGGAGATTGTCAGCCGGAAGGGTGTGCTACAGCGCGCTATAGCCGCCGTGGGCAAGACACTGCCGACGCTTGTGCCGGACGTGCTTTCCATAGCCACCTTCATAGGCGGGACTATACTTCTTTTTTCGGGCGCGGCCCCGCCCGCCCACGGCAGGCTTGCTCTTTTAGGCGGTCTGGTGCCGCTGCCGGTGATGGAGATATCGCATTTCCTGGCGAGCGTCGCGGGGCTGGGGCTTCTGGTAATCGCGCGCGGCCTCCAGAGGCGGCTGGACGCGGCCTATATCGTGTCGGCCGTCCTTCTTATGGCCGGGATAATATTCTCGCTCATGAAGGGCCTGGACTACGTTGAAGCGCTGGTGCTCTCCATCATGCTTTTCGCGCTCCTGCCGTCCAGGCAATATTTCTACCGCAAAGCCGCGCTCACTAGCCAGCCGTTCACCGCCGGCTGGAGCGTCGCCATATTCGCCGTTATCGCAAGCTCGGTATGGCTGGGCATTTTCTCATACAAACACGTCCCGTACTCCTATGAGCTCTGGTGGCGGTTCAGCCTTCACGCGGGCGCGCCCCGCTTCCTCCGGGCCACGGTGGGGGTACTGGCGGCGACGCTCGCCTTCGGGATATATCAGCTACTCAGGCCCACCAGGCCAAAACCGGCCCCGGCAGGGGAAGGCGAGCTGAGGCTGGTGCAGGACATTATCTCGGCCTCCGGCCATAGCTGGGCGAACCTCGCGCTTTTGGGGGACAAGAGGCTTCTTTTCAACGAGGCCAAAAACGCCTTCATCATGTACGGCATCGAGGGAAGGAGCTGGGTCTCGATGGGCGGACCTATCGGCCCGCCGAAAGAGAGGGCGGAGCTTGGGTGGGCCTTCCGGGAGCTGGCCGACCGGCACGGCGGCTGGAGCGTGTTTTATGAGGCAGGACTTGAGGACGTGCAGGTCTACATCGACATGGGCCTGGGGCTTATGAAGCTTGGCGAGGAGGCGAGGGTGCAGCTCCATGATTTTTCCATGGAGGGCCACTCAAAGAGCGGCCTCCGGGATACCGTCCATAGACTCGATGCCGAGGGTTATTCCTTCAAGGTTGTCCATCAGTCGGATGTGCCCGCGCTTATGCCCGAGCTCAGGGCGATCTCGGATGCGTGGCTGGCCGCAAAGGACGTTAAGGAGCGCGGGTTTTCCATGGGGTTTTTCAGTGAAGACTACATACGAAACTTTTCTATCGGCATGGCCCTCAGGGACGGGCGGCCGGAGGCGTTCTCGAACATCTGGCTGGGGCAGGACAAAGAAGAGGTCTCCCCAGACCTGATGCGCCATATGCCGGAAGCGGCAAACGGCTTGATGGATTACCTTTTCATCAGGCTCATGCTCTGGGCGAAAGAGGAAGGATACAGGTGGTTTAACCTGGGCATGGCGCCGCTGGCCGGCCTCGAGGCAGGTGTGCCCTCGCCCCTGTTTTTCCGGCTCGGCTCGCTGGTGTTCAGGCACGGCGAGCACTTCTATAACTTCCAGGGCCTGAGGAACTTCAAGGAAAAGTTCGGCCCCAGGTGGGAATCGAGGTACCTGGTCTCGCCCGGCAGTCTCACGATACCAAGGGTAATGGCAAATATAATCGCGCTGACCTCGAAGGGGCCTGCCGGGGTTATAGTCAAGCGCTAAAGCTGCGTCGACTATTTTGGCGGGGGCGCGCCTTGCGGCCCCTGGAGAGGCTCGGCGCCTAGAGGGTCCCGTATAACTTCGGGCGCGGCGGCATCGGACACGGGTTTCGTCTCTTCGGCGTCGGCCGGAGGTACGAGGTTTGCCGCCTTTGTCCGGGTTGCTTTCATTCCGGCGGTCATTACCGGGGCGGTCTTAGCCGTGCAGGGGGCTTCAGGCAGGGCCTTCTTTGGCGCGGACGCCGCCGGGGCAGAAACTGTTTCCCTTTTCTCCGCCTGAGTGGACGGCAAGCCGGCCGACGACTGCGCGGGCTGGGCCGGGTTCACTACCCCGGTAACGGGCACAGACACGGCGACGCGGGGCGGGAGGACGACGTAGTCCACAAGGTAATAAATGGATATGAGGGCAAGGAGGATTACGCTCGCGATAATCGCGAGGTTTATCAGGATGAACCTGGATTCACGGATGAGGCCATCCCCGCAGACGGGGCAGTTTTTCTCGTTATCCTTGTAGGACTGCTGGCATCTCGAGCAGAACATCTCAACGTCCCTCTTATTTCTGCTACAATATATTTTTAAACAGGATTAAAATCAAGAGAAAAGAAGAATCCCGGACGAAAATTTATGTCTGAAGGCCGTCGGCCACCAGGCTTAGTACATAGTCCCTGAGGCGCGCCGAGTCCTCGTCCCCGACATTCAGAAACTCGATGGCCATACCGGGATGACGGATATCGACGGCGTCCGCGGCATAGATAACAGAACCGGCAAGCAAGAACTTCTCATTGTCGACGGGCAGGACGACTTCCACCTCCGAACCGGTCGGGAACGGGTGTTTGGTCCTTATGAAAACGCCTTTCTCCGATATGGACTTGGTATAGAGGCTGTGAGATATGCCGTTGTGGACAACGGTGACCTTTACGTTCAAGGTCGTCCTTATATGCTTCCGGCCCCTTTCCGGGAACAGGCTTTTCTCCAGCGCCTCGTTCAGCTCGGCCATCCGCACCGGCTTTGCCAGGAAGCAGCAGCAACCGGCGTCATGACATGCGTCCGCCACTTCCCTTCCGGCGCTGCCGGTAGATATAATCACCGGGATTTGGGAATACTGCTCGTCCCTCTTTATCTGCTTCAGGGTTTCCAGTCCGCCCATCACGGGCATTTCGAGGTCGAGCATCACAACATCCGGCTCGATTATCTTCAGGAGCTTAAGCACCTCCAGGCCGTTTTCCGCGGGCACGGCGTCATAGCCCAGCCTCTCGAATACGATGCACATGCTCATCAGTACGCTGTGGTCGTCTTCCGCCACCAGTATAACCTTGTTTTTGTTTGACATTGCATTAACCTCTGTGGTTATTGACTTACAGTCGTCCACCGCAATCCTCAAACCCGTCGCCCTGGCTATGACCCGGTAGAGGTCGGGCAGGGATATGGGCTTCACAAAAAAATCGTAAGCGCCCGCATTGACGGCCCTTAAATACGCCTCTATGTCGCCGTGGGCGGTGATTATCAAAAAAGGCAGGTCCGGCCATGACTTTTTAACATGCTTCAATAGGTCAAAGCCGTCCATCCCCGGCATATGGATGCACGAGGTTATAAG
>JBEKYB010000185.1:0-4543 GCA_049511435.1 Nitrospirota bacterium
CCGGAGGAACAGCCTGCAGTTTATGAAATACCCGAAGAGGCCATAGAGACGGCACTTCTTGCAGATCCTGATGCCGATGAAGCCCTGGAAGAGCCGCCTGGCCGGATAGACGCGGAGTCTCCGGCGGCCTTCCCGGATGCCGATGAAATGTCGGAAGCCCAGGAAGAGCCGCAGATCAACCTGTATATGGCGGAGACGTTTGCTGTTGTCAATGACTCCTTCGATATAAACGATACCGTGAATGACAGCGTTGACGACGAGGATATCCCCGTCGCCATACTCGATGAGGAACAGGCTCCGCCGCAGGATTTCCTTGCCGAGGCATTGGCGGAAGACGCACTCGAAATCTCTGAGGAATCGGCCGAAGAGCCTGCCCAGGGCTACGCCGTCAGCATGCCTGAAGGTCTGGAAGATATATTCGGGTCAGTAGACACGGCTGCCGTCCATGAAGAGCCCGCCTCTGAAGAGGCCGGTATATATGAAATCTCCGACGACCTCTCCGGGTTTGAAATGGACGGGTTCAAGGTCGAGCCGCCGAAAATACCGGCCGCGCCCGAACCCAAAGAGCCTTTCGAGACGGAGACCCTGGCGGAGCTCTACATCTCCCAGGGGTTTTACGACAGGGCGATAAACATCTACAGGAACCTCCTGGTGATCTCGCCGGACAACCTGGAGCTCAGGCAGAAGCTGGAGGACATATACCTCCTGGCCGGGATAACCTCGGCCAAGGCCGTCGCCAGGTCGGAGAGGGAGGAGCCGAGGCCGTACGAGCCGGTTGATTTTGCAGCTATAGTTGAAGAGATGCCAGGCGTGGGCTGGCCGGAAGGGCCTGCGACGGCGGGAGATTCGGAACCCGTGGCGGAGAACCCCCCGGAACGACCTGATGAAAACGTGAGCGGTTATACACCCGAAGCCGACAGTGACGCCATTAAACGGCTCGAACAGTTCCTTGACAATATCAGGAGAAAGGCCAGCCAATGATTTTTTCAGAGATACTAAAGGGCGTTACGGAGGAAGTCAAGGGCGGGAGGGGCGCCGTAGTCGTCGGGATGGACGGCATAATAGTCGATGAATACGTCAAGACGCCGGGTATGGACCTCCAGTCAATCGGGGCCGAGTACGGGAACATACTCAAGGGCGTCCAGCGCGCGTCAATCTCTCTTAATATGGGCGGCGCGAAAGAGATGGCCGTTATGGCGGATTCGTGCGGGCTCGTACTGCGCAAGATAAACGAGGAGTACTTCCTCGCCCTCCTAATGTCTCCCAATGCAAACCTTGGCAAGGGCCGCTTTGCGCTCCGTATGGCGGCCAACAAGCTGGAAAAAGAGCTATAATTATCGACATACCCTCTTTAGTGCCGCCTGGGAGGCGGTTTTTTATTGTCATTTATGGGTTTTTGTGGTACATTTTGCCGTCCTGAAATGCCTGAATCCCCACATGAGTGGAGGCTACATGAAAAAGATACTAGTGATACACGGCCCGAACCTGAACCTCCTTGGCAAGAGAGAGCCTGAAATATACGGCCGTGAGACCCTCGACGAGATTAACGTCAAATTGACGGACGGGGCCAAAGAGGCACAGGTCAAAGTGGACATCCAGCAATCGAACCACGAGGGCGAGATAGTGGACCTGATACAGGGGGCGATGGGCAAATACGGGGCGATAATAATCAACCCCGGCGCATACACCCATACCAGCGTCGCCATACGGGACGCTATAGCATCCACCGGGATACCTACGATAGAGGTGCATCTTTCGAACATATTCAAAAGGGAGGAGTTCAGGCGCCTTTCATATGTCTCGGGCGTTGCCGCCGGGCATATATCCGGCTTCGGGGCCGAGAGCTACCTCCTGGGGCTGAGGGCGGCTATAAAGCTGGCCGGGGGCGGTAAAAAGGCATAATATGGCCGATTTCAGAAATAGCAGGCTTTCCGCCCTGAGGAAGGCGATGGAAAAGGCCGGGATGGACGCCTTTTTGGTCACCAACCTCAATAACGTCTCGTACCTGACCGGCTTCACCGGCTCGAACGGATACGTGCTTGCAACCGCCGACAAGGCCGTTTTCATCACCGATTCCCGGTACGAGACCCAGAGCAAGGATGAGGTCAAGGGCTACGATACCTTCATCCAGAAGGGGAAGCTGACCGAGGAATTAAGCTCCGTCGCGAGGGACCTGGGCGTTAAAAAAATCGGCTTCGAGTCCCGCAGCGTGTCGTTCGACACCCACCATGCCCTGGAGAAGGCGCTTTCAGGCATTGGCCTCATGCCTGCAAGGGATATGGTGGAAAAGCTCCGCGTTATAAAGGACGAGGTCGAGGTGGCCCGGATATCCGAGGCCGTAAGGAGGGCCGAGGAAGGGTTCCGGCGGAATGGCTCGAATATAGCCGCCGGGAAGACCGAGATGGAGGCCGCCATAGGGCTTGAGTTCGGCATCCGGGGACTTGGCGCCAAAAAGATGCCCTTCGACGTGATTGTAGCCTCCGGACCCCGGGCAGCCATGCCGCACGGGATAGCCTCCGGCCGCGAGATGCGGGACGGAGAGACACTGATAATCGATTTCGGGGGCGAGGCCGATGGCTACCAGTCCGACATCACCAGGAGCGGAGTTATAGGACGGGCGGACGGGAAGCAGTCGGAGATATATGATATAGTCCTTGAGGCCCAGAGGCGCGCGGCCCTGGCCGTCAGGCCGGGTGTACCGTGCAGGGAAGTGGACGAGGCCGCGCGGGGCTATATAAAGTCAAAGGGATACGGCGACAACTTCGGCCACGGGCTGGGTCACGGGGTCGGCCTGGAGGTGCACGAGGCGCCTTCCGTATCGTACCTGAGCGAGGACACCGTCCTGGAAGGGATGGTTTTTACGATAGAACCGGGGATATACATACCCGGCTGGGGCGGCTTCAGGACAGAGGACATGTTCCTTGTTACGAAAGACGGGTGCAGGGTGCTGACATCCTTGCCCAAAGGGATAAATTTCAACTCGGAGGTAAGCCACAAGTGATCTCAACAGCGGAATTCAGGAACGGGGCCAAGATAGAGATAGACGGCGAGCCGTTCATAATCGTGGAGTTCCAGCACGTCAAGCCCGGCAAGGGCGGGGCGTTCGTCAGGACGAAGCTGAAGAGCCTGAAGTCGGGCAACGTGATAGACAGGACGTACCGTTCGGGCGAAAAGGTCGAAACGCCCAACCTGGAGGAGAAGAACATGCAGTTCCTCTACGGCACCGGCGACGAGTTCTTTTTCATGGACAACGAGTCTTACGAGCAGTCCTCGCTTAGCGCAAAGCAGCTTGGGGACAACAAGAACTGGCTCAAGGAGAACATGGTCGTGCAGGTTCTCTACCACAACGGCAACCCAATAAGCGTCGAGGTGCCGATGTTCGTGGAGCTGAAGGTCGTGAAGACCGACCCCGGCGTAAAGGGCGACACCGCCGCGGGCGGCACCAAGCCCGCCACGCTCGAGACGGGCGCCGTCGTGAAGGTGC
Source organism: Nitrospirota bacterium (assembly GCA_049511435.1). Taxonomy (GTDB): domain Bacteria; phylum Nitrospirota; class JACRHJ01; order JACRHJ01; family JACRHJ01; genus JBEKYB01. Next base: position 3,485 of record JBEKYB010000185.1, read on the forward strand.
CGCTCTACCTCAATGAAGGGGAGACAATCAAGGTGGACACCAGGAAAGGCGAATACCTGGAAAGGGTTAAGTAGTCTGCCCTTATTGATAATGCGAAGGAGCAGATATGAACCTTAAAGAGATAAGAGAGCTAATCGAAGTCCTTAAGGAAACCGACGTAACCGAGCTCGAGCTCGAGAAGGCGGGCACCCGGATAAAGATAAAGAAAGGCGCAATCCGGGGCCAGGCGCCCCTCCCCGCCGCCCCCACGACGGCCGAAGGGGCAAAACTCGAAGCCGCAGTCCTTGGGGCTGAAGAAGCCGAGGCCCCGCTGAAGAACATAGTCGTGATAACCTCGCCCATAGTCGGCACCTTCTACCGCGCTCCCTCGCCGGAAGCGCCCGTCTATGTCGAGGTCGGCGACGTCGTCAAGAAGGGCCAGATACTCTGCATCATCGAGGCCATGAAGCTGATGAACGAGATCGAGGCGGAAATAAGCGGGAAGGTAGTGGCGGTGCTCGCCGAGAACGCCCAGCCGGTAGAGTACGCGGAGCCGCTATTCCATATAGAGCCTATATAGGATTCACCGGAGGCGGCAAAACCGGGGACTTTTTCCTCCTTTCGCAGTGACAGCCTGTAAAATTTTAATTTAGCCCTAATATATCGAGGTTTTTTTGTTCAAGAAGATATTGATTGCAAACAGGGGCGAGATAGCCCTCAGGATAATCAGGGCCTGCAAAGAGCTTGGAATAAAGACGGTCACCGTGCACTCCACCATCGACGCCGAGTCCCTGCACGTCCGGTTCTCGGACGAGTCCATCTGCATCGGCCCGGCCGACCCCGCCGCCAGCTACCGCAATATCCCCGCGATACTCTCGGCGGCCGAGATAACGGACTCCGAGGCCATCCACCCCGGCTACGGGTTCCTGGCCGAGAACGCGAACTTCGCCGAGATGTGCGAGACGGCGGGCATAAAGTTCATAGGGCCTACCCCCGAGAACATAAAGCTCATGGGCGACAAGGCCAGGGCCAAGGAGATAATGGCCAAGGCGGGGGTTCCGGTCGTACCGGGCAGCAAGG
>JBEKYB010000186.1:0-4531 GCA_049511435.1 Nitrospirota bacterium
GACGTCGAATTCGAAGTCCAGCCATGAGCCCCTGTAAGGTATTATCCTGGCCGAGAAAAGTATCTTGCCGGACGAATGGGTCTTACCTTTGTCATGCGTAAAGAACGCGCCGGGGGAGCGGTGAAGCTGGCTCACCACCACGCGCTCGGTGCCGTTTATTATGAACGTGCCGTTCTCGGTCATGAGCGGCAGTTCGCCAAGATAGATGTCCGCGCCTTCCTCCTTTGCGTACTTCAGGCGCCTCATGCCGGTTTCCTCGTCTTTTTCCCAGGCCGCAAGCCGTACCTTTATCTTAAGGGGCGCCGCGAAGGTGGTGCCCCTCTGGAGGCACTCCCGCACGTTGAACTTCGGCTCGCCTATCGAGTATTCCACGAATTCTATCGTGAAGGTCTCGTTGAAGTCGGCGATGGGGAATATGGATTCGAAGGCAGCCTGTAACCCTATCTTCTTCCTCTGGGCGGACGCCGTCGTCTGCTGGAGGAACCGTTCATACGAACCTTTTTGGATGTCTATGAGGTCGGGGATATCGATTATAGACGGAATCTTCGCGAAATCCCTTCTCTCTTCTCGCACCTTGGGGTAGGCCATCTACTCTCCTTGAAAGCTTTTATGTCCGCTTCGGACAATTTTTTGTTGGTCTTTATAAGACACAAAAAGCCGCCGGTCTCCGGGACAGGCTATATGCCCGTCCCGGGACCAGCAGCCGGGTGATGCTTATTACTTAATCTCTACCGACGCGCCCTGCTCTACAAGCTTCGCCTTTATGGACTCCGCCTCTTCCTTAGAGACGCCGCTCTTTACGTCCTTCGGTGCGCCGTCCACCAGGTCCTTCGCCTCCTTGAGGCCAAGGCCAGTAAGCTCGCGCACAACCTTTATGACCTGTATCTTCTTGTCGCCCGCTGCTGTCAATATGACGTCGAACGCCGTCTTCTCCTCGACGGCGGCGGCCGCGGCTCCCGGGGCCGCGGCGGCAACCGCGACCGGCGCGGCGGCGGTGACCCCGTAGCGGTCCTCGAACTCCTTGATGAACTCGCTCATCTGGAGTATGGTCATGTTATCTATGAAGCTAAAAACTTGATCCTTGGTAATCTCTGCCATTTTATTTTCTCCTCATTCGGCTGAAAGTTGTTGTGCATTCTTTTCCTGAAGCGCGCTGAGCGCATATCCAAGCCTTGCCACGGTGGCGCTCAAAAGTCTTGCCAATTGGCTCGCAGGCGCCTGGAACCCAGCCGCCATCCTGGAGAGAAGCTCATCTCTGGATGGAAGCGACGCGACCGCCTTCAGCATCGTAGCGTCCGCAAGCTGCCCTTCGATCATACCCGCCTTAACCTTCAGCTTGGCGCGTTTTTTCGCGTATTCGATGACGGTCTTCGCGGGCGTAACCGGATCTCCGTAGCCAAAGACGAGGCCCGTCGGGCCCTCGAGGAAATCCTTGAGCTTCTCCGCGCTGGTACCGACGGCCGCCCTTATCGCCAGGGTGTTCTTCACGACCCTGTACTCAAGCTGGCCCTTGCGGAGCTCATTCCTCAGCTCGGTTATCTCGGCGACGGTCAGGCCCTTGTACTCGGTCAGTATCGTGGCCTGCGCGCTTTCGAACTTCTTGTGCAACTCGCTTATAAGCTCTTGCTTCTGTTCTTTTTTCAAATCAACCCCCTTTCCAAGTCGAATGACAGGGAAAGCTTATGTTTCTTTCTGCTGCCCTCTCGTCTCGGCGGGACGGCCCTTCCCGGGCCAATTAAGGGAGAAGTAAACCTTCGTGCCGCAAAATAAGAAGCACGGTCTTTTACTTGCCCCTCCTGCTGTCTTCGACTCAAGATTAATGCCCGCGCAAATACCGCGGGAATATTTATGCCACCAGGCTGGAAGCCTGTACCACGTCAATTTTTATGCCGGGTCCCATCGTGCTTGAGACCACGACCTTCTTCATGTACCTGCCCTTGCTGGTGGCGGGCTTGGCCTTTAGGAGCGCCTCTATAACGGCCATCGCGTTCTCCGTAAGCTGCTTCGGCGTGAACGAGACCTTCCCGACGCTCACGTGCACTATGCCCGCCTTCTCGACCCTGTACTCGACCTTGCCGGCCTTGATCTCCTTCACGGCCTTTCCGATGTCTATCGTGACGGAGCCAACTTTCGGGTTGGGCATAAGGCCGCGGGGGCCGAGGAGTTTACCCAGTTTGCCGACCGTACCCATCATGTCCGGGGTCGCGACCACCCTGTCGAAGTCCATCCAGCCGCCCTGTATCTTGGCGACCATATCGTCTGAGCCCGCAAAGTCGGCACCCGCGTCGCGTGCCTCCCTTTCCTTATCGCCCTTGGCAAACGCCAGGACTCGGACGGTCTTGCCCGTGCCGTGCGGGAGCGGGACCGAGCCTCTTATCATCTGGTCGGAGCGCTTCGGGTCGACGCCCAGCACCACGGCAAGGTCCACCGACTCGTCGAACTTCGTGAACGAGGATTCTTTCACGAGGGCCATGGCCTCTTCTATAGCATATAACTTGCCCTTGTCAACCTTCGCCAGTGCTGCCTTCAGTTTCTTCTGCTTCATCTTCTCTCCTTTTTCGACGGGGTCTACCCGGCTCATTCACTAAGGCAGCATTGCCTGTTGGAATTAGCGTCGCCCCTTATCTCCCGCCCGTCCCATATATTTTCGCCGGCCGGCGGTAGTCTCCGGCGAGTTTCAGGAGGGGTGGCTACTGGATAACGTCCACGCCCATGCTTCTGGCCGTGCCCTCGATAATCTTTATCGCTCCGTCCATGTCTATCGCGTTGATATCCGGCATCTTGGTCTGGGCAATCTCCCTGACCTGCGCCGGAGTTATCTTGCCGACCTTCTCCTTGTTGGGCTTGCCGGAGCCCTTTACTATCCCGGCCGCCTTTTTGATCAGCTCGGCGGCTGGCGGCGTCTTCAGGACGAACGTGAAAGTCCTGTCGCTGAATATAGTTATTACCACCGGTATTATGCCCTCAAGTCCCTGCGTCTGCGCGTTATACGTCTTGCAGAACTCCATGATGTTGACACCATGCTGGCCGAGCGCGGGGCCCACCGGCGGCGCGGGGTTCGCCTTTCCAGCCGGGATCTGGAGCTTTACGTATCCGGTTATCTCCTTTTTTGGCATTTTGATTACTCCTTATTATCTAAATTAAAGGCAACGTTTACGCTGACGCGTTAATATGCCCCGCCATGGGATATTATGCCTTTTCCACCTGCAAAAAGTCCAGCTCCACGGGCGTGGCCCGCCCGAAAATCGAAACCATCACCTTCAGCTTACCCTGGTCCAGGTTCACGTCTTCGACCGTGCCGGTGAAGCTGACGAACGGCCCGTCCACTATCCTGACGGCGTCCCCGCGCGTATAGGCGGCCTCCCGCTTCGCCGGGGTGGTGCCCTCATCCATCTGCGTCCTGATGAGTCCGACCTCTTCTTCGGTAATGGGCGAAGGCTTCTGCTTGTCCCCCACGAAACCCGTCACCTTCGGGGTGTCTTTCACGAGGTGCCAGGTCGAGTCGTCCATGTCCATCTCGACAAGGATATAACCGGGGAAGAACTTCCTTGTCGATGTCCTTTTCTTCCCGTTCCGGAGCTCGACTACGTCCTCGGTCGGCACCAGTATCTGGCCGACCTTCTCCTGAAGCCCCAGGGACTTCGCGCGCTCCTCTATGCTTGCCTTTACCTTCCCCTCGAAACCGGAATAGGTATGTACCACGAACCACGCCTTGGACATGTCGTCTCCTTCTATCCGACCATGATGCGGGCCATCAGCTTCGAGAGTCCCAGGTCGCACATGCCCAGGAATATCGAAACGAATATTACCGAGAGGATGACGACTATAGTCGCGCTTATTACCTCCCGCCTGGACGGAAAGACCACCTTGCTGAGCTCGTTCCTCGATTCCTTCAGGAACTCGATAACCCTTGTAAACATCGTATTCTCCTGCGGGGATTCAAACACGCTCCCGCCTGAATTTATGGCAGGCCAGGAGGGATTCGAACCCCCAACACCCGGATTTGGAGTCCGGTGCTCTAACCGTTAGAGCTACTGGCCTGCAACCTTAAGCCTTCGTCTCCTTGTGCGCCGTGTGGTTCCTGCAGAACTTGCAGTACTTCTTGAGCTCAAGCTTCTCCGTGGTGTTCTTCTTGTTCTTCATCGTGGAGTAGTTGCGCTGCTTGCAGGTCTGGCAAGTAAGCAAAATTATGTCCCGCATGATTTATCCTCCCTTATTCCACTATTTCTGCGACTACGCCCGCGCCCACAGTCCGGCCGCCCTCGCGGATGGCGAAACGGAGCTCCTTCTCGCAGGCTATCGGCGTTATCAGCTCCACGTTCATCGAAACATTGTCGCCAGGCATTACCATCTCGACACCCTCAGGGAGCTTCACAACGCCCGTCACGTCCGTCGTCCTGAAGTAAAACTGAGGACGGTACCCGTTGAAAAACGGCGTGTGGCGCCCGCCCTCTTCCTTCGTCAGGATGTAGGCCTCAGCCTTAAACTTCGTGTGCGGCGTGATCGACTTCGGCTGCGCAAGCACCATGCC
>JBEKYB010000187.1:0-4531 GCA_049511435.1 Nitrospirota bacterium
CGGCAAAAATAGGGCTGGCGACGAACCTGTTCAACAGGGTGAGGGTCAACGTGGACATGGTAATACTGGCCGACAATGCCGATCGCGCCCGCACGGCGGTCGCCAGGATGGAAGAGTTGGAATCGAAAATGAATGCCCTGCTCGCGGACTTCGATAAAACAGCCGATATCGATGATGACAGGAAGGAGGTCAACCTGATTAAGGCAGGCCTCGATAAATATGAGCCTGTAATGGCCGAAGTAGTCAAGCTGGCCACAAGGGGAAAAAGAAATGAAGCCGTTTTGCTTATGGACAGATATAAGCCGCTCGCTACCGAAATCAACGATATTTTTAACGGCTTCACGGATATGCAGACAAGCTCTGCAAAGGCCATAAATGCCGAAAATATCCGGCGGGCCACCACTGCCCAGGCTGCCATAGTGGCACTTATGATCTTGGGCACGTTGGCGAATATCTGCCTCGGGACATACATTGCAGGCCTTATAAGCGGCCCCCTGAAAAGAGGCGTGGATTTCGCCGCGGCACTGGCAGAAGGGGACCTGACAAAACGCATCGACATAGAACGAAAAGACGAGGTCGGCCGTCTGGCGAGCGCCTTGAACGAAATGGCCGAAAGCCTGGGCGGGACGATGAAGAAAATAATGGACAGCGCTTCTCACGTGGAGTCTTCTTCCAGCCAGCTTTCCGTGACCTCTGAGCACGTCGCCAAGGGGGCGGCCGACCAGGATTCCCAGGCGTCTCAGGTGGCCGCTGCGATTGAGGAGATGAGCGCCTCGGTGATGGAGGTGGCCCGGAATTCCGCGGAGGCCGCGGGTGCGGCGAAAGAGGCCGCCGCCAGCGCGAAAAACGGGGGAGAGATCGTGGTAAAGACGATAGAGCGCATAGAGAAGATAGCGAAGACGACAATGGAGACGACGAGGAATATAGACGCTCTGGGCCAGAGTTCCGACAAGATAGGCGAGATAGTCTCGGTAATCAACGACATCGCGGACCAGACGAACCTGCTTGCGCTAAACGCCGCTATAGAGGCCGCGCGCGCGGGCGAACAGGGGCGGGGTTTCGCGGTGGTGGCGGACGAGGTGCGTAAGCTCGCGGAGCGTACCACCAAGGCCACCAAGGAGATCGCAGGGATGATTAAGTCCATCCAGGACGACACCAAGATAGCGGTATCCGCGATGGACGAAGGCAGCCGCGAGGTCGAGGAGGGAGTATCCCTAGCGAGGGAGGCGGGCAATTCCCTCGAGAAGATAATGGAGAGGGTGAACAAGGTGACCGAGATGGTGCAGAGGATAGCCGCGGCCTCGGAGCAGCAGAGTACGGCAAGCGAGGATATCTCCGTAAGCGTCGAGAACATAGCGGGCGTGATTAAGCAGAACGCGGGTGCGGCCCAAGAGACCTCCAAGGCCGCCCAGGAGATTACCGGCCTCGGACGGGAGCTGGAGGGGCTCGTATCCCGCTTCCGGATAAACGCGACGGAGCCCAGCCCCGCGGCCAAAGAGAAGGAGCCGGCGGGGAGGGTTATCGATGGAATGGCCCGCTTCCGCAGGGCGGCATGAGGAGGAACCCATGAACGGGAATGAACAGAACCTTGCAGTCGGGGACGGCGGGGGCTCACAGCTTGTTACCTTCTGCCTCGGAGATGAGGAGTACGCCGTCGATATACTTTCCGTACGGGAGATAAACAGGCTCGTACCCATAACGAAGGTGCCTAAGACTCCTTTCTATGTGGACGGCGTTATAAACCTCAGGGGGAAGGTAATTCCGGTCATAGACCTGAAGAAGAAGCTCGGGCTGCCCGAGACCGAAAGGACGGCGAGGACCAGGGTTGTGGTCATCGAGGCGGGTCCCAGGACGTGCGGCGTGGTGGTGGACTCCGTCTCGGAGGTCTTAAGGATATCCGCGCAGATGATCGAGCCCGCACCCCCCTTCACGTTCGGAATAGACCCGGACCTCATAAAGGGCGTCTGCAAGGTCGAGGACAGGCTCATAATGCTCTTGGACGTAAAGGCCGTCAGCATGGGCGACGGCGAGATGCCGGAAGCGGCCTGAAGGACGGTGAAATATGGACGAGATGGAGTTCCTTACAGGGAATATATGCGACCTTCCGACTATCCCGGTCGTGGCGTCCACGGTACTTGAAATGGTCGGCCGGGAGGAGACCTCCGCGGCCGACCTCCAGGGCATCATAGAGAAGGACCAGGCGCTGGCCGGACGGGTGCTGAAGCTTTCCAACTCGGCGCTTTACGGGTGCCGGGGCTCCATCACGACCCTCTCGACCGCCATAATGATAATGGGCTTCACTATACTGAAGGCGGTTGTGATAGCGGCCTCCACAAAAAATATATACAAAAGGTTCGGCCATACGGAGAAGTACCTATGGGAGCACTCCATAATCAACGGCATCGCCTCCAGAGAGATAGCCATGGTCGTCGGAGTCGCCAAATCGGAAGAAGCCTTCCTTTCAGGGCTGCTCCACGACATCGGCAAGGTGGTAATAAACAATAATTATCCGGTGCAATACAAGAACATAATCAGGAGGGTGTACTGCGAAGGCCTAGATTTCGCCGAGGCGGAGAAGGAGACCTTCGGGTATTCGCACCTGGACGTGGGCGGGCTTCTCGCAAAGAAATGGAAGCTGCCCGAGGAAATCAGTACCGCGATACGGCACCACCACGATTTCAGCCTGCTGTCCGAGCCGTTCCTGGCCAAGCTCTCGGCAATAGTCAACATGGCAAATTGGGTAAGCCTCAATATGGGGGTGGGAGGCGAATACCAGGGGAGCATGGACCTGGACTCCCGCCAGGCGCTGCTGTTCCTGGGCCTGAAAAATGATGAGCTGTTTGAGGTAGTAGACCGGGTCAAGGAGGCATACATGGCGGAAAAGGAGGTCTTCGCATGATATAGGTGCGGAAAAAAATTCCCACTAAAAAAATAATTCCCACTCTCAAGCCTTAGAAGAGGCCGCGTTAACTCTCACGCGGTCTTCTCTTTTCGCCTCAACCTTTTGAAAAGCCGACGTAATAATTCATAGAAACCGGGCCGCTCCCTCTGGTATGCAAATTGCTCTTACCTCGGGGCATGAGGAGATACTATGGCTGACGGCATGTACGTGGCCCTTTCGGGCATGGAGGCGAGCGAGAAGCTCCTGGACCTGATCGCCCAGAACCTCGCTTCATCGAGTACCAGCGGGTACAAGAGGTCTACGCCCGTATTCAGGAGTATAGTTCCGGAACAGGGGCAGGACGACGCGCCGGAGCCCGCCGCTGGCTCCACGCCGCAATACCCGATGATGGAGGCGGCGGCCATAGATATGAGCCAGGGGGCGGTCGAAAGGACGGGTTCCAAGACTGACCTTGCAATAGAAGGAAACGGGCTCTGGCAGGTCAATACTCCCCAGGGGGCCAGGTATACGAGGAAAGGCAAGTTCTCCGTGAACCGGGACGGCGCCCTGGTGACAAGCGAAGGTTTCCCGGTCGCGGGAGGCAGCGGCGGCATAACGCTGGCCCCGGGCGATTTTACGGTAAATGAAGCCGGACAGATATATCAGGGCGGGAACCTCGTGGACGAGATGAAAGTGGTCTCATTCCCCGTGCCCGCGAACGCGGTCAGGGAGGGAGATTCATATTTCTCTTACCCGTCCGAACCGGCCCAGGCGGAAGGGTACAAGGTGGAGCAAGGGGCGGTCGAGCAGTCGAACGTGAACATGCTGCGGGATATGACGGGGATGATAACCGCGCTCCGGGCCTATGAAGGCTTCCAGAAATTTATCCGGAGCGTCGAGGACACCAGCAACATGGCCACAAGCGAAATAGGCAAGTTCTAAAACCAGGAGGGAAGATGATAAGGGCTTTATATACCGCGGCCACCGGCATGGAGGCCCAACAGATGAACATCGAGGTCATAGCGAATAACCTCGCCAACTCGAACACGACCGGCTACAAAGCCGGAAGGGCCGATTTCCAGGAACTGCTCTACCAGACGGAGAGCCAGCCGGGGTCTTCCTCGTCCGAGACCACAAAGGTGCCGACGGGCATACAGATAGGGCTGGGCGTGCGCCCCGGCGCCGTGCAGAAGCTCTTTACCGAAGGCGACCTGCAGCAGACCGGCAACCAGCTTGACTTGGCGATAGAGGGGAACGGTTTCTTTCAGGTGACGCTGCCGAGCGGCGAAAAGGCATATACCAGGGCGGGGTCATTAAGTATGGACTCAACCGGCAGGCTTGTGACTCCTGACGGATACCCGATAGAGCCCGCCATAACCATCCCCGCCGACGCGGTATCGGTCTCCATAGGCGAGGACGGGAAGGTCACCGCCCTCGAGGCCAGCCAGACCGCATCCACCCAGGTCGGCGCCATAGAGCTTGCAAACTTCGTGAACCCGGCGGGCCTGAACTTCATAGGGAATAACCTGGCGACCCCTACGGACGCGTCGGGAGAGGTGCAGACAGGCACCCCAGGCCAGGGTGGATTCGGCAGCCTTTCTCAGGGCAATATCGAGCTCTCGAACGTGGACGTGGTCGAGGAGATGGTCG
>JBEKYB010000188.1:0-4467 GCA_049511435.1 Nitrospirota bacterium
TCTTCTCGGGGGTAAGGAACAGCACCTTGGCGAGTTGCTGGGTGATGGTGCTGCCGCCCTCCTTGAAGCTTATGCTTATGGCGTCCTTCAGGACGGCCCGCAGTATTCCCTGGAAGTCCAGGCCGCTGTGCTCGTAGAAGCGGGCATCCTCGATGGCCACTACGGCCTTCCTGAGGCTCTCCGGCATCTGCGAGAGGGGGACGAATATCCCTTTGTCCACCTTAAGCCTGCCGATTAAATGGTCGTCCTCCGAGAATATCTGCGTACCTACGGGCGGTTTATAGTTCTTGAGCGAGGTTATCTGCGGGAGGTCCTGATTTATCGAGGTCAATATGGCGTAGCTGGCCCCGGCCGTAACCGCGACGATGCAGACGGCTGCCAGTACTATGATTTTGACTTTAAAAAGGCCGGAAACCGTCGGTTTTCTTCCGGACGGACGGGTGTTTGTATGGGGCATCCTAAGGCACCTTCAGGTTAAAACGTCCGATAAATCGGGCAGTTATATTTTAACACGGCTTCTCTTTCGACCCTCTATGATAAACCAAAGGCAGGATTAAAGCAAACATAAAAAGGCCTAAACAGGCTGTACATCGTCGGCAGGCGCGGGTGCGGACGGGGTTTCCGTCGGCGCCGCGGCCAGGGTGCCGGTCCTGTGGAGATAATAGACGACAAAACTCGAATTGGCGATAAGCACTATATACATATGGATAAGCACCCCCAGGAGGTACAGGGGCAGAAAGCTCAGGACCAAGAACGGCCTGATATGCGAGACGAGGCTGATGGGCATCGTGATGACGCTGGAGAGTATATAGGCTATAAAGACCAGTGCGAACATCAGGAGCGCGAACAGGAGCGAGTCCCAGAAGTTGTGTTTTATGAAGTGATAAGAGGCCGATAGCGACGAAAAAGCCCTCTTGGCCTCTCCGACCAGTATAATTCTGGAAAATGTCGAGCCCGCGTACAGGAAGAACAGGAACAGCAGCCCCGCCACGATAAGGGCTACTATGAACGGGACGCCAAGCGTGAAGGCCAGGATTCGCCGTCCGGCCTCCCCGAGAGGCAAAAGCACACCCTCGTAGCCCACGCCTCCGATTGCCAATAAGACCAGACCTCCCGCAAAAAATATTATTCCCCAGATTATATATAGCCCGAGCATCGAGAACATCGAGCGGTGGCCGACCCTGAAAAAGGTGTCCGAGGTGAAGCTATTGGACTTCCCGGAGGCGGTATCGATGATGCAGCCTAAGTTTCCGGAATGTACGTAGGAAGTCATCAAAGCCGCGATTATAACGAATAAAAGGGCCAGGAACACGCCGAGAGCGATCAGCGTAATGGACGTTTCAAGCAGCCCAGGCAGGTTCTGGGCGGACAGGCTGGAGAGACTCTCAAGACCCAGGGGGATTGAGCCGATTGCCAAAAACAGCAGCAAACCGGAGAACAGGAAGAATATTAAAACAAGGAGAAGGCTCACGATCACCTGCGTCAGAAGCACCGCCAAGTTCCTATTGGCAACCCTGAAACCTTCCTTGATTATCTCAAAAAAATCCAAATTTACCTCATTTTTCCGCAGGCGGCCCGAAATGTCTTCGGAGAATTTTGTCATCCGCGATTATCTGCTTGATGTCCTTGCCGGCTAGCTCCCATGTGTAGTTCCCGTCCTTCTCGTGCCGGATTTTCACCTTTATCTCGTCTTTCTTTAAGGAGTCCGAAGGGACCTCTCCGGGTGTAGCCGCTACCGGGGTGAATTTCACCTCATGCGGAGGCTCCTTCTTCCCGCAGGCGCCAAACGTCACGAGGAAGATAATAGCCGCCGCGAGAAAAAGATATTTCAATGGACCCTCCCGGGCACCGTCTTCGCCGCCGTTCTCCCCACGGGTAAAGATAATACCCCGCAAGGTATTTGTCAATATTTTTCTTTAGTTATTAATGGTATCGTTATTGACACGGACCGGCTTTTATTATAGATTAGACGTTATGTCAAAATTGAAAAAAGCAATAAGAATACTCGCCCTTGTCCTTATCGTCGCCGCCATAATCGCCTACATGGCCTATTACAACAGGTCGAAGGCGCCCCAGCCGCTGAGGACTACAGGTACGGTCGAGGGAATAGAGACGAACATCTCGTCGAAGGTGCCGGGCAAGCTGGTATTCATAGGCTTCCGCGAGGGGCAGGCGGTCAAGGCGGGGGAGCTTGTCGCCTCCCTGGAGAATATCGACCTCGAAGCGTCGCTCAGGCAGTCCAGGGCGGCTCTTTTGGCCGAGCAGGATGCCCTGACGGGCAGTTTTAGCATGGTCGATAACGCCAGGGCGGAGCAAAAAGTCGAGAAGGCGAATATTGAGAGCTCGCGCGCGGAGCTTGCGAAGGCCCAGTCCCAGCTTGCCCAGTCGGAGAAGGACCTGAAGCGCGAGGCCGAGCTTTTTAAGAGGGGCATAGTGTCAAGGTCCGATTATGAGACCCAGGAGACGCTTCGGGATACCCGGAAGGCGGACGTTGATGCGGCGGACGCGGCGCTCACGCTGGCGAAGTCCCGGGATGCGGCGTCCGGGGCGAGCCTCATGAAGGCCGAGCGGGACGTAAAGACTCAGGCCGCGCGGGTAGAGCAGGCCAAGGACACCGTGGACTATCAGCAGGCCAAGCTCAACGAGACAAAGATATATTCCCCGGTGGACGCCGTGGTCGAGTACCGCTCGATGGAGGAGGGCGAGGTAGTCTCGCCCGGCCAGAGCATCCTGACGCTCATCGACCTGAAGAACCTCTGGGTGCGCATAGACCTGGAACAAGGATTCATCACGCGGGTGAAGGTCGGCCAGAAGGCGGAGATTACGCTTGAGCACGTCCCGGGCAAGGTAATAGAGGGCACAGTATTCGACATCGGGCGGGAAGGGGAGTTCGCCGTCGAGAGGGACGTCACCCGCGGCAGGCAGGACATCAAGACCTTCCGCACGCGCATCCGCTTCAACGACCCGGAAGGGATACTCAAGCCCGGCATGACGGTGCTGGTGGAGTTAAAGTAAAAAGGAGGGTTTTATGGAAGAACATTCAGAGGAAAATAAAAGAACTAAAGAAGAAAAAAAGGACGATGTTAATTCTTTTATAGGAGTAACAGCAGAATATCTATTTCTCATAATCCCTTTTGTTGTCTTATCTGTAGTAATGGCGTATAAGAATAACGCTTTTGAATTAATTTATTCACCAGAATGGGCATTATCTTCCGCAATTTTATTTGGTCAAACGATAGTCAAGCTTGTTTCTGGAATATCAGCTTATAAAGGAGGGTTATATTGGCAAAGAGTCGCAATAATTTTCTCTTTAATAATCGTTTTCGGATTAATACCATCTCTAATAGTTCTTACTTTGATTTTGACATCTTCACGCCAAGTTTTTGGACTTGCTGTATCGCAAATAATTTTATTTATTCTCTCTTCCCTTGCCCTCCTTTCATTAGGAGGACTAGGTCAATTAGTTTTAGATTGTGGCCTTAAAGGGAGAAAACTATAATTTATTTAGATTGAGGAGTAAATATGGCCGAAGAAATAGAACTTCCTGACCCAAAAGAACTGGAAGAGAAAAAGGAAAAAAGATTCGACAGACGCATAGCCCTGGTGACGGCGATATACGCCGTCGTCCTCGCCATAACGTCCCTGGGCGGGAATAACGCCACAAAGGAGATGCTCCTGTCCCAACAGCAGGCGTCCGACCAGTGGGCGTTCTACCAGGCGAAGGGGATAAAACAGCATATCTCCGAGAACACGGCTGCGCTTTTCGAGGCGACTCTCTTTGACCGCGGCGGGAGCATAAGCAGCGGCGCGAAGGCGCGCTACGAGGAGCTGGCGAAGTCTCTGAAGAAGGATGCGGCGCGGTATAATGATGAGAAAAAGGAAATAGAGAAAGAGGCCAAAAAGCTGGAGGAAGAGCGGGACACGTACCGCGCCAAGAACCCGTACTTCGAGTACGGCGAGGTGCTCCTTCAGATAGCGATTGTGCTGTCGTCAATATCGATACTCGCGGACTCGCCCCCGGTATTTTCGGTCTCGGTAGTCTCGGCGCTAATGGGTGCGCTACTCTCGCTTAACGGGTATCTGCTTATTTTCAGGATACCGTTCTTACATTAAGGTTTTATGTCTGACTTTGCCGTTGAAACCCGCGAAATAAGGAAATGCTTCGGCACGCTATGCGCCGTGGACGGCATAAGCATCGAGGTGCCGCAAGGGGAGTTTTTCGGCTTCCTGGGCCCGAACGGCGCGGGCAAGAGCACGCTCATCCGGATGCTGACGACCGTTCTCAAACCCACTTCCGGCCAGGCGTGGGTAGGGGGACACGACATCGTGAAGGACCCGGTGGAGGTGCGCCGCGCAATAGGAGTGGTGCCGCAGGCGATGTCGTCCGACCTTGACCTCACGGGCCGGGAGAACATTCTGCTTAACGGCCTGCTGATGGGCTACTCCAAACGCGACATGCTGGAACGC
>JBEKYB010000189.1:0-4451 GCA_049511435.1 Nitrospirota bacterium
TAGTGGAAGTGGTAGAGAAGGCCGGGTAGTTCTTCTGGCGCTTGTTTTTAAACGGTTTTGCAATATATCGGAGAGTTTATCATGGTGCAGGTCCAGACAATGCTGGATGTTGCGGATAATTCCGGCGCAAAAAAAGTGATGTGCATAAAAGTCCTGGGCGGCTCCAAGAGGCGCTATGCGACTTTGGGCGACGTGATAATCGTCGCCATCAAGGAGGCGATACCAGACGGCACCGCGAAGAAGGGCAAGGTCGCCAGGGCCGTCATAGTGAGGGTATCCAAGGAAGTCAGGCGCAACGACGGCTCATACATCAAATTCGACAAGAACGCCGCCGTCCTCATCAGCCCCCAGGGTGAGCCCGTAGGCACCCGAATTTTCGGCCCGGTGGCGAGGGAGCTGCGCTGGAAGAACTTCATGAAGATTATTTCTCTCGCCCCGGAAGTTCTTTGAGGGAGGCTATACCAAAATGGGCATAAACATAAAGAAGAACGATATGGTGATGGTCATCGCCGGCAAGGACAAGGGCAAGAGCGGCCGGGTCTACAGGGTGATGCCCTCGGACGAGAAGGTGCTGGTCGAGAAGCTGAATGTCATAAAAAGGCATACCCGGCCGAGTGCGACCAACCGGCAGGGCGGGATAATCGAGAAAGAGGCCCCGCTGCAAGTCTCGAACGTAATGGTCATATGCGGCAAGTGCAACAAGCCCACCAGGGTGGCCCACAGCTTTGAAGGCGATAAAAAAGTGCGCGTCTGCAAGAAGTGCGGCAGCCCGATGGACAAGGTTTAAATAACGGAGGATGCCCCGATGGCATTGAGGATGAAGGAAAAGTACGCAAAGGATGTTGTCCCGGCCCTGATGAAGGAGTTCAGCTACAAGAACTCCATGCAGGTCCCGAAGGTCATGAAGGTCGTGGTTAACGTGGGCCTGGGCGAGGCCATCCAGAACCCGAAGCTCCTGGACGCGGCCGTGAAGGAGATGTCCGACATCACTGGCCAGAAGCCGGTAGTCCGGAAGGCGAGGAAGTCCATAGCCTCATTCAAACTCCGCGAAGGCATGTCCATAGGCTGCATGGTGACCCTGAGGCGGGATAAGATGTGGGAGTTCCTGGACAGGCTCATAAACGTATCGCTTCCCAGGATTCGGGACTTCAAAGGGGTATCGGGCAAAGCCTTCGACGGGCGCGGTAACTACACGCTTGGCCTGAAGGAGCAGTTCATATTCCCGGAGATAGATTACGATAAGGTGGAAATGGTCCACGGGATGGACATTGCGATAGTCACCAGCGCAAAGTCCGATGAGGAGGGCAAGGCGCTCCTCCGTTACATCGGGATGCCTTTCAGAAGCTAAGCGAGGTAGAATTTGGCTAAGAAATCTCTTATTGCAAAACAGCAGAGGAAGCCGAAGTTCTCGGCCAGGGCCTACCACCGCTGCAAAAGATGCGGCAGGCCCAGGGGTTTTCTTCGGAAGTTCGAGTTGTGCAGGATATGTTTCCGGGAACTCTCGCTGAAGGGCGAAATCCCCGGCGTGATAAAGGCCAGTTGGTAAAGGCCTTTCAGGGTCCCGGGACCGGGACGGCATACGGCGTGGGGGCGGATGAAAATGTCGCCCGGTATTGCTCAGCCGGAGCCGAAAGAAAGTCCCAGGTTATCTTGAGGTCTTATATAAATTCAAAAAGGAGCAATGGAAGATGGGAATGACGGACCCGATCTCTGACATGCTTACCAGGATTAGGAACGCCAATATGGCGAAGCTGGAGAAGGTGGATGTGCCTTCCTCCAACCTGAAACTGGAACTGGCCCGCGTCCTCAAGGAGGAAGGTTACATAAAGAACTTCAAACTCCTCAAGGACAGAAAACAGGGTATTGTTAGGGTCTATATGAAATATGCGCCCGACGAGGAAAGGGTCATAAACGGCCTCAAGAGGGTCAGCCGGCCGGGCAACAGGGTCTACGTCGGCGCGGACGAGATACCCCGCGTGATGGGGGGGCTTGGAGTCGCCATAATATCCACGTCCCGGGGCGTTATGGTGGACCGCGAGTCCCGCACCAAGAACATGGGCGGCGAGGTAATCTGCTACATCTGGTAAAAACGGAACGGCGGCCGGCACCGACGCGTGCGGTCATTAACCGCCGGATGGCGCCTTGGGCTGATAAATCCCGGGTTTGAAAATATTATAGGGAGTTTCAAAAATGTCCAGAATAGGCAAGAAACCGGTTGAGATACCCTCGGGAGTGGAGGTTAAGCTCACGAGCAACAACCTCTTCGTGAAGGGCCCCAAGGGCGAGCTTAAAAGGGACCTCCACCCCAAGATGACGATAAAGCAGGCCGACGGGAAGATATCGGTGGAGCGGCCTTCCGACCACAGGTTGTACCGCTCACTGCACGGACTTACCCGCACGCTCATCAACAACATGGTCCTGGGCGTAACCAAGGGCTTCGAGCGGGTGCTCGAGATTAACGGCGTAGGCTATAAGGCAGAGGTAAAAGGCAGCGTGCTCGTACTGAACATGGGATATTCGCACCCGGTCAACTTCGAGCTCCCCAAAGGCGTGAGCGCCGTCGTTGAAAAGCAGACCGTGATAAAGCTGTCGAGCATAGACAAGGAGCTGGTCGGCCAGGTGGCCGCGAATATCCGCGCCGTCAGGAAACCCGAACCGTACAAAGGCAAGGGCATAAAGTACGCCGAGGAGAAGATACTCCGCAAGGAAGGCAAGAAGGGCAAGTAAACATCATATAGCGCCGTGCTGATGCGGCGGACGTATAAGTTTTCGAGGTGATAAAATGGGCGGCTACATACCGAAATTGACCGGCAGGGCTAGAAGGCAGAACAGGATACGCAAGCACGTCCGGGGCACTACCGTGCGCCCGAGACTTAACGTGTTCAGGAGCACTACTAATATCTACGCGCAGGTAATAGACGACATAAACGGGACCACCATAACCGCTGTGTCAACGCTGGACAAAGACATAAAGGAATCCCTGAAATCCCGCGGCGGGGTTGAGGCCGCAAAGAAGGTCGGCGCGGCGGTCGCCAAAAAGGCGATCGAAAAAGGCGTCAAGGATGTGGTCTTCGACCGGGGCGGTTATATCTTCCACGGGAGGATAAAGGCGCTGGCGGACGCGGCAAGGGAAGCCGGTTTGAATTTTTAACAGGAGGTTTCATTGGAAAAGTACGAAGCCGAGGGCGCTACAATTAAAGACAAGGTCATCCATATAAACCGGGTGGCCAAGGTCGTTAAGGGCGGGCGCAGGTTCTCCTTCAGCGCGCTTGTAGTCGTGGGCGACGGCGCAGGCAGAGTCGGAATCGGCAAGGGCAAGGCTGTCGAAGTGCCCGTAGCCATCCAGAAGGCGGTCGAGCGTGCCAAAAAGAGCATGATAAAGGCAGCGCTCAGGGAGACGACCATACCGCACGAGGTCATCGGCCATTACGGTTCGGCCAACGTGCTCCTGAAGCCGGCGGCGCCCGGCACCGGGCTTATCGCGGGCGGCGCGGTGCGCGCCATCCTCGAGGTCGCGGGCGTGCACAACATCCTCTCGAAGTCCCTAGGCAGCTCCAACCCCCATAACGTCGCGAGGGCGACCCTCGAGGGGCTCAAGAAGCTCAGGAGCTTTGAACAGGTGGCTAAACTCCGCGGCAAGACCGTGGAAGAGATAATGGCTTAGGAGCACAACATGGCGGACATAAGGATAATACTCAAAAAAAGCCCCATCGGCCGTCCCGAAAAGCACAGGAAGGTCTTGACCGGCCTTGGGCTCACAAAGCTCAACAGTGCGGTCATAAGGAAGGATTCGCCCGAGATCAGGGGCATGGTTAACAAGGTCTCGCACCTAGTTTCGGTCGAGGAGACGTAGAAATGAAAATAGAAGAGCTCTGCCCCAATCCGGGGGCGAAGAAGGATAAGAAGAGGGTCGGCAGGGGCGACGGGTCCGGCCACGGCAAGACCGCGTGCCGCGGTGAGAAAGGCCAGAAATCGAGGGCCGGCGGCGCAAAGCGTCCGGGATTCGAGGGCGGCCAGATGCCGCTGGTAAGACGCATCCCGAAACGCGGGTTCCATAACATCTTCCGCAAGGAATACGTCGAAGTGAACCTCCGTGACCTCGCCAGGATAACGGGCACGGACACCATCGGCCCTGAGGTGCTCTTTGACGAGGGCATAGTCAAGAGGCTGGGCGACGGGATAAAAATACTCGGGCACGGCGAGATAGGCAGGGCGGTTACCGTGCAGGCCCACAAGTTTTCCGGTTCGGCGGCAAAGAAGATTGAGGCCGCTGGCGGGAAGGCTGAGGAGATAGGGATTTGATAGAGAGTCTTAAAAATATATTCAAGATCCCGGAGCTGAAGAAAAGGATAGTCTTCACGCTCGGCCTGCTGCTTGTGTACAGGATAGGCGGGCACATACCCACCCCCGGGATCAACGGCGAGGAGCTTTCAAAGTTCCTGCACGCGAAC
>JBEKYB010000190.1:0-5520 GCA_049511435.1 Nitrospirota bacterium
TGTCCTTGTCTATGACGGGCAGCGTGGTGTGCGAGTCGAGCGTGGACGAGCCGTGGCCGGGGAAATGCTTGCCGCAGGCCATTACCGGCAGCGGGCTTCCCTGAAGTGCCTTTACGTATTTTTCTCCGAGGGCGGCGACTACCTTCGGCTCGTCCGAAAACGCCCTGGTGGCTATTATCGGGTTAGCGGGGTCCGAGTTCACGTCCAGCACCGGGCCTAGCACCGCGTGCACGCCCGCGCCCCTGGCCTCCTCGGCCATGCCCTCAAGCATCTCCGAGACGAGGCCCAGGCCGTCGCCGTATACAAGGTCCGTCGCGGCCGCGATAGCCATCTGGCAGGGGAATACGGTCGCACCTTTAAGCTGCTGGCCCGCCCCGCGCTCCATGTCCGATGCGATGAGGAGCGGTATCTTCGCCTTCGCCTGCATCTTCGACAGCGCCTGGCGCACCTCCCAGAAGTCCCCGCCGAAGAGGATGAAGCCGCCGACCCCGGCGTTTATAAGGGCCGTCACCCCGGCCATGTACTCCTTGTCGTGCAGCAGCGCGCCGTCAAGCCTAGGCATTACCCGCTGCGCCAGCATCTTGGGAATGCTCAAACTCTTGAAGTCCAGGGCCATATTAGGTTCCTCGGTGTTTGTAGACATTAATATTTAAAAATATGAAAATAAAAAAAGTCATCAAAAAATCGCCACATTCTAAATTTAAAAGAAGAATCAACTATGACAATGCCCGCAAAAAAAAGATAGCCATAAAAATTCGCCTTCTTCATTGCCTTATTCAGATTTTCTGAGGCCTTATGAAAAAATTTCTTTGCAATATTTGCAATAAATAATTCCGCAGACCAAGAAAAAAAGAAAAAAGGAATTAAAAGTATCAAGCAAGCCGCCGACGCCATCCAGCGCTCATTTTCCCAATTATTAAGCCACGGTGATGTGATGATAACTCCTATTATCTTCAGAAATGGATTGTTAATAAATTTTAACATCGTATCATAGTTTCCCCCCGTCCCAAATATTAAAGACATTACAATTAACTCTACAATTACAAGTAATCCCCAAACCAGAGGGATACCAGCTATTGTAGATATGCAGTTTGCGAAAGAACTAATTTTTATGGATTCTTTTTTAGTTAAATTTGAATTTTTATATAAAATGAAGGCCTCAATTAAAATAACCGGCACAAGCCCTAAAAGCATCTAAGGATATATAAGAATTATCATTGGGAAACCCCAATCCTCCGCAAAAGCTGGAGTTGCAAGTGCCAGACTTAACCATATAGCAGAAATTATAATTCGCTTATAGTTCAATGTTGCCCCCTTAAACACTAATCTTTCCCAGTACCGCAGGTGTATTCGCCCCGGTCGCGCCCGGTACGTTCGAGGCATTCCCGGCGACGGTCTCGTTGGCGAGTACCGCGAATGCCAGAGCCTCCCGGGCCTCGGCCGGTATGCCGCATGAATCCGTAAGCCCGACCGGCACGGGCAAAAGCCCTCCGATAAGCTCCGCCAGGAAATTATTCCTCACGCCCCCGCCAGCCAGGATAACCCTGTCCACCTTGTGGCGCGGGAACACGAATTTCTCATACGCCAGCCGCACGCTCTCGGCCGTCAGATGCGTGAGCGTGCATAAGATGTCTTGAATATTGGCTTTTTTATGCCTGCGTATGATATTTTCGACCAGGTCCCTTCCGAACGTCTCGCGTCCGGTGGACTTGGGAGGTTTTTGCCTGAAATAGGGATTAGAGAGCAGTTCTGTGAGTAAATCTTGAATAATCACCCCACTTCCAGCTATTTTCCCGTTGCTATCTAAGGTCTTTTTACCACTGGTCAATATTTTAATAGCTTCGTCCAGGAGCGAACAGCCCGGGCCGGTATCGAAGCCGTATACATCGTTCAGACGCTCCGTTACTACCGTCACGTTCGATATGCCGCCTATGTTGTGCACGGCCGTGACCTGGCCCGGTTTCCTGAAAAGGACCCAGTCCGCGTACGGGACGAGCGGCGCGCCCTGCCCGCCGGCGGCAACATCCGCCGGGCGGAAGTCCGATACCGTGAGTATCCCGGTACGGCTCGCGATTACCGCGCCTTCCCCTATCTGAAGCGTCGAGCCGGGTTTCCCTTTCCGAGGCGGAATATGATAGACCGTCTGGCCGTGAGAGCCTATTATGTCTATCCCGGCGGGGGTCATGCCCGCTTTCGATATCGCCTTAAGCGCTGCGCGGGCGAAAAATTCGCCTAGCTCGAAGTTGAGCCGGCAGATGTCCTCCGTCCTGCCGTCGAATGCCTGGGCCACCCTTGCCCGGAGGGTCGGAGGATAAGGGCTTCTGTATAGCCCGGCCAGCTCGACCCTTGCGGCCGCCCCGGCGCCGGTAATCCTGACTATGGCCGCATCGACCCCGTCATGCGATGTCCCGGACATCAGCCCGACCACCGTCCGTACCTCTTTGGAGGCTATCTGGCAGAGGCGGAGCACCCGGGTACCTGCCTAATCCGCCGCCTTGCCGTTTTTTATGTCTACCTTAAGCTTTTCCCAGTCCGTACGCGTAGACTGATAAAATGCATCCTTATCTTTCTCCTTCACGGGCTGGGCAACAAGGCCGTAGGCCGGGATATGGCCCGTCCAGCCCTTGTCGGACTTATCGAATATTAACACCGCGTAGAGGTTCAAGGGCTCGCCGCCGTCCTTAGCCTGTCCCCACGCGCCAATGGTATAACGGCCGTTTTTGTCGGTACCCGCCCCCTCGGTCTTTTCTATGACTAAATCCTGCAGCGGTATGGTCTTGACCAGGCTATCGACATCCGACTTGGACGGCCTGTCCGCCCTGGCGCAGGCCAGCGAAAGAAAGACTATGGCGATTGCCGCAACGGTTAACGGTCTGAATTTCATGTATCCTCCTGTTTCTGATATGCAAAAGCCTTCTCGGGCCGTGTCTTGGCTGCATCCTGAAGACGCCTGAACTCCTCGGGAGAAAAGGGTTTTAGCTCCGTGTAAGCTGGGTCCAGAGCGTACTTCGGCCTGAAGTTCTGGAGCGTATAGCTACGCCCGGATACCGCCTCCGCAATCGAGCCTATCGACCGGGCGTCGTGAAGGCCGGGCACCACCGTGGTCCTGAACGCCACATCGATATCCGCCGCCAGAAGGAGCTCGATACTCTCTCTTATCGCCTCGATGTCAGCCTGTTTCCCGGACGCCTTGGCGTACGCCTCGGGAGTGAGTTCCGCCTTTATGTCCATCGCCACGGCGTCGACCAGCCCCTCGCCTATAAGTGCCTTTAATACTTCAGGTTTTGAGCCGTTCGTGTCAAGCTTTACCGGCAGGCAGGACGCCTTTATGGCTCCCAATAAAACGGGCAGGCCCGGGATTATGGAAGGCTCCCCGCCGGTCAAGGTCACTCCATCTACGAAACCCTGGTTCTCCTCCAGGCTCATCACCACCTGTTCCAGCGGAAAATCCTCGAAAATGCCAGGGTTTAAGATAAGGTCTCCATTATGGCAGAACGGGCAGCGGAAGTTGCAGCCGGGGAGGAAGACGACGGCCGAGACCTTGCCCGGCCAGTCGAGGAAGGACGCCTCTACGAAACCCTTTATTCGGACCCCGTCGCCCATAGCGCGCATTATACATACTTTTGGGCCATAATCAATATTTTTCCCGAAAAGGTGCTTCCGTCCGGCTTTTTGATACGGTATATGTGGATTATTGGCAAAAAAAGGCCCCTGAAAGGGGCCGTTTTGTTGTCGGATATTATTTCGGCTGTTCACTAAATCAGTTTATTGTCAGCGCCCTCTTGACTTCCTCGGTCGCCGGCACGGTGCCGCGCCAGGCGCTGATCTCGTTTTCCTCCCTGTCCACGACCATCATGGTAGGCGTCGAGAGGACGCCGTAGAAGACCCCTTCCGCCAGGCCCTCCGCCGTCTCCATGTGGTACTCCTGTACATCGAAGCCCTCGCTCTTCAGTTTCCCAGCGACCGCCTTCGCCGCCGGACATTTGCTGCAGCCGTCCTTTACGAATACCTTTATTGCCGCCATGAAAAATCTCCTCTCCTAGGGTCTTGGAACTTTTAAATGATTTGCGCGGAGGAGGCGGGCCGGGGCGGTAATCTGTCCAAGCCCGCTCCACCTCAACCCTGTTGCTCGGATATTCCGTATTGCTCGGATAACGCGTAACGCTCGGGTACTGTAAACGCAGCGCCCTGAATTTGCTTATTGCTTATAACTCCTGGAAGAAAGCCGAAGTACTGTAAGACACCTATATGGCGGGTTTCGCAGGTGACAAGTTCCGGGATGCAGTCGCGCATTATAGTGTCTCTCAAATTACATTTCAAGCTTTTTTTTAAGCGGGCAGCGCTATTTTTTAATTCGCCACCTTCATTGCTCGCGTAATTTACCGCTCCTTCGCCTCAAGGAACGGCCCGTTCCGGAAACGGTCCTTAAGCTCGCCCAGCTTGCCCTTGTTCCAGGCGGAAATCTTCGTAAAATACCCGGTTATCCGCGTGACGCCCTCGACCTCAAGGGAGCCGCAGGAGGGGCATGAATCGTACAGGCCGCGCGATATCCGCCCGCAGCCGTCGCAGGTAGTGAACTCGGGCGAAAAGGCCACCTGGTCGTTTTGCGTGTTCTGGAATACCTTCGTCACGAAGCTGGCGACGGACTCAGCCGACGGCTGTGCCTCGCCAAGCCAGATATGCGTTAGCGACCCGGCCTCTATCATCGGGTGGAAGAGGCCCTCGGTGCGTACTCTCGATATGGGCCCCATGGGCGCGCTTACCGGTATGTACGTCGAGTTCGTGTAATATACCGTCCCCTTCGAGATATCGCCCTTGACGGCGTACCCCGATGCGGGCGAAAAATATTTTAAATCGAGCTTCGCAAACCTGTGCGCGGTGGACTCGGCCGGGGTCTGCTCCAGGACGAACCGCATCCCGAGCTTCTCCGAGAGCCGCTCCCCAAGTATCTTCATCTGGGCGATTACCTTAAGGCCGAACTTCAGGTAGGCGCTGCCCTCGTGCATCTCATGCTGGGAATGCACCTTGACAAGCTCGTTTAAGCCGACCATCCCTATGAGGAACGATGCCCGGCCCATCCTCAGGTACGGACTGCCGTCCTTGTTCATCGTGAGTAGCGCCAGGGGCCCGGACTCGCCGAAGGACAGGAGCCGCTCGATGAAGTAGCGCTTCTGCTGGTGCGCCTTCGCCGCGACCTCCATCCGCTCGGCCAGGACCCGCCATAGTTCGGAGTCGCTGCCCTTCGCCTCGAACGCTATCCGCGGGAGGTTTAAGGTCACGTTCTGGAGCGCCGAGTACCTCATCCGCCACGGCTCCCTTGCGTCTTCTAAGTCCTGCTTCTCGAGCTTGAACGAAAGGCGGCAGCACTCGGATATCTTGGCCGTATCGCCCCGGTCGAAGACGTAGTAGGTGTTGCCCATCTTGGCGGATACGGCCGAGATATGCGTCAGGAAGTCCTGGTGGCCGGGCGTCTTAAAGAACTTCTCGGTTATGTGCACGAGCGGCTTCGGGAAGAAGAAG
>JBEKYB010000191.1:0-4377 GCA_049511435.1 Nitrospirota bacterium
CAGTTTTTCTGGCTTGCCGCCGATACATTCGGGTGCAGGCTGATTGATTTGAGCAGTCCGTGTGTTTGAGTTGACCTAGATTTGAGTGATGGCGGGCCTTCGGGTCCGCCTTTCTGTTTGCGCCGAAAATAATCAGGCGGCGTCTAAGATAGAGAAGGTGGCCGAGAGCGACGACTCCCTTATAGAAAAATTTCTCGAAACGGGCGAGCTCTCCGGCGAGGAGATAATGAAGGGCCTCCGCTCCGGCTGCATATCGGGCAAGATAGTCCCCGTCGTATGCGGGGCCAGCACGAAGCTCATAGGCGTGACCCAGCTTCTCGACTTGATAAAGATGGTCCTGCCTAACCCTATAGAGAAGGAAGCGGTCGCCCCCATGAAGGCAAAGGACGCGAGGACGGGCGAGGAGATAGTCATCAAGACGGACAAAAACGGCCCGCTGGCCGCGATAGTCTTCAAGACGATAGCCGACCCCTTTGCCGGGAAGCTCAGCCTGTTCCGTGTAGTATCCGGGCAGATAAAGTCCGACTCGACGGTATACGACGCCAACAAGGAAAAAGACGAGCGCGTCGGCCAGGTATTCTATCTTATGGGCAAGAAGCAGGTGCCCGCGCAGGTGCTCAAGGCGGGCGAGATCGGCGCGGTCGCAAAGCTCAAGGATACCGTTACCGGAGACACCCTGTGCGATAAGTCTAAACAGATAATATTCGAACCGATAAAGTACCAGGAACCGGTGATTTCCTTCGCTATAGAGGCCAAGAACAAGGGCGACGAGGACAAGATATCGAACGGCCTGCACAGGCTCCTCGAGGAAGACCCGACGCTCCGCTTCCAGAGGAACGAGCAGACCAAGGAGATGATACTCTCCGGCATGGGGCAGCTCCACCTCGAGATAACACTCGAAAAACTAAAGAGGAAGTTCGGGACCGAGGTAATAATGAAGACCCCGAAGATCCCGTACAAGGAGACCATAAAGGCAAAGGTCAAGATACAGGGCAAATACAAAAAACAGTCCGGCGGACGCGGCCAGTACGGCGATACCTGGCTTGAGATAGAGCCGACGGGCAGGGGAGGCGGGTTCGAGTTCGTCGACAAGATAGTCGGAGGCGCAATACCCAGGCAATATATACCCGCGGTCGAAAAGGGCATAGTAGAAGCCATGCACGAGGGCGTAATCGCCGGATACCCTGTGGTGGATGTGAGGGTTATACTGTTCGACGGCTCCTACCACGACGTGGACTCCTCCGAAATGGCATTCAAGATAGCCGGGTCGATGGGTTTCAAGAAGGGTGTACTGGAATGCAAGCCAGCGCTTCTGGAACCCATAATGAACGTCACGGTCGTAGTGCCCGAGGATACCATGGGCAACGTGATAGGAGACCTTAACTCCAGGCGCGGGAAAGTGCAGGGGATGAACTCCAAAGGCTCCAACCAGCAGGTCACCGCCCAGGTGCCCATGGCGGAGATGCTTAACTACTCGCCGTCGCTCAACTCCCTGACTGCTGGCCGCGGCATGTACACGATGGAGTTCTCGCACTACGAGGAGGTCCCGGCGCATCTGGCCCAGAAGGTAATAGACGAGAGCAAAAAGGCGAAAGAAGAGAAGCACGAATAGGATTTCCTGATAAAATTCCTTGACTTTGAGCTTTTGTTCAGGTAGATTAACCCAAGTCGTAAGGCAGCCGAAACCAATCGGGGAGGTTTAAGATGACAAAGGCGGACATAGTCTCTGAAGTCTATGAAAAAGTCGGCCTGTCCAAGAAGGAAGCAACTGATATCGTTGAGACAGTCCTGGACACCATCAAGGATACGCTGAAGATGGGCGAGACCGTAAAAATCGCAGGCTTCGGGAATTTCGTCATCCGCGACAAGGGCTCCCGCAAGGGCAGGAACCCGAAAACCGGCGAGAACATTGAGATTACTCCCAGGAAGGTTGTTACGTTCAAGCCCAGCATGATATTCAAGGAATTCGTGGACAAGGGCAAGGAACCAACGGAAGCATAAGGGCAATAATATGCCCGGTCAGCCCAGGACAAAACTTTTTTACAAGATCGGCGAGGTCAGCCGGCTGGCAGGGGTGGAGCCTTACATCCTGCGGTACTGGGAGACCGAGTTCCCTACGCTGGCCCCGAGGAAAAACCGAGGGGGGCAAAGGGTTTATCAGCAGGGGGACCTGGACACCGTGCTGGCGATAAAAAGGATGCTCCACGAAGAAGGGTATACCATAGCCGGTGCGCGCAAAAAACTGGCGGAGTCCGCCTCGCGCCAGCCGGAGCCTAAAAAGACTGTCGAGCCGCTGGCCAGCGCCCTCAGCAGGTTCAAAAGCGAGCTTATAGAGATACTTGACCTGGTAAAATAGCAAATTATCACATGAGTCGGGGCGTGGCGCAGCCTGGTAGCGCACTAGCATGGGGGGCTAGGGGTCGGCCGTTCGAATCGGCTCGCCCCGACCAATTTAATTCATCAACACCCCGCGAATAGCTGCCCTTAGTGGCGGCTATTTTTGTTAGCCCTCTCAATGAATCGAGGGAAATATGAAGAAATGGATTAAGCCGTTGTTGGCAATAGTCGCCTGCGTTGTGATAGGGGGCGCATGTTTTTATTGGGGTTACAAGGTTGGCCATTATAATGGCTATTATGATGGTTTCGGTTATGGGCTCTTTGTAAATGATAAGGTATCTATATCTAGAAATATTCTATTTCTCAGAAATTTAAGAGAAACGGATACTCCTGAACATAAAATTCACAAAGTGGAAGAACAAATAGAAAATGAATTGGAACTTGATGTGACCGGTTTTCCATCATTAGATAATAAGTATGGCCCGTTTGGTTCTGGGGTGTTTTGTTATAATGCAGCGAGATATATAAGAGAGCACCCTTTTAAAAGAGAAAAGGACCCGAAATTTCAGAAAATGATTAATGATTTTCTAGATAAATATGACCCGCAGGGTAAAAAGAATTAAAAGAAAATATGTTAATCCTTGCCACTAACGACGACGGCGTATACTCGCCCGGACTGACGACACTCGCGCATGCGCTCAAGGAGCTTGGCGACGTATGGGTGGTCGCGCCGGACAGGGAGCAGAGCGCGGTGTCTCATTCCCTCACGCTCCACAGGCCGCTTTTGGTCGAGGAGGTGATGGAGAAGGTCTACTCAGTGAACGGGACGCCGACCGACTGCGTGAATTTGGCAGTCCACGGACTCCTGCCCGGCCCGCCCGATATTGTAGTATCCGGGATAAACAAGGGGGCCAACCTGGGCGAGGACATAACGTATTCCGGCACGGTGTCCGCGGCCTTTGAGGCCATGATAATGGGTATTCCGGCGTTTGCCATATCCATGGCAGCGCGCGAGGATTTCATCTTCAAATCTGCGGCCGACTTTGCCGTCAAGCTCGCCGGGATTATAATTAAAAAAGGCATGAAGAAGGGCACGCTACTGAACGTGAACGTACCGAACCTGCCGCCGGAGACTATAAAAGGTGCAAAAACCACCTGCCAAGGCAGGCGGGTATACACAGGCAGCGTCCTCACGCGCGTGGACCCGCGCGGCAAGAAATACTACTGGATAGGCGGGGACACCGAGCGCTGGGTAGACGCGCCGGACGCCGACCACGCCGCGGTCAGGGAAGGTTTTATTTCGGTGACGCCGCTGAAGCTGGATATGACGGACTACGAATATATGGGTGAGATGCAAGAGCTGTCATCGCTTTTGGCGGGATTGATGCCAAGTGAAAGGCCTTTATGATCCAGAACTTTGACGCGGCCAGGAAGAAGATGGTGGAGACCCAGCTAGTCGCGCGCGGGATAAAGGACCAGCGCGTGCTCCGCGCGATGCTGAAGGTGCCCCGCCACCTCTTCGTGGAGGAGGCGCTCTGGGACAGGGCATACGGGGACTATGCCCTTCCGATAGGCGAGGGCCAGACCATCTCCCAGCCGTACATGGTGGCGGTAATGACCGAGCTCCTGGAGCTTACGGGCGATGAGAAGGTGCTCGAAATAGGCACCGGCTCCGGGTACCAGGCGGCAGTCCTGGCCGAGCTGAGTTGCAGGGTCTTCACCATCGAGCGCATAGGCGCGCTCGGGACGAGGGCCCGCAAGGTTTTGGATGCGCTCGGGTACTCGAACGTGGCCGTAAGGATGTTCGACGGCACCTACGGCTGGCCTGACCAGGCGCCTTTTGATGCTATAATCATCACCGCCGCATCCCCCGAGATACCCCAGCCGCTTTTTGACCAGCTAAAAGAAGGCGGCAGGATGGTCATACCCATAGGCACGAAATGGATTCAGACCCTGACTGTCGTGAAGAAACTGCCCGGCGGGAAGATGGACATCAGTGAATCGATAGGCTGCGTCTTCGTGCCGCTCCTCGGGGCGTAC
>JBEKYB010000192.1:0-6411 GCA_049511435.1 Nitrospirota bacterium
TCAACGGTGACGCTTTTAGCCAGGTTCCTTGGCTGGTCGACGTCGCTTCCGCGGAGCACCGCGATATGGTAAGCTAAGAGTTGGAGCGGTATCGTCATGAGTATCGGCACGAGCGGCGGGATGCTGGCCGGTATCTCGAAGACCCGGTCCGCCTTGCCCACAAGCTCGCCGTCCCCTTCCGTCACGAACGCGATGACACGCCCGCCCCTCGAGCGCACCTCTTCTATGTTTGAAGACACCTTCTCGTACACCCCGTCCATCGGAGCCAGCACCACGACCGGCATGTTCTCGTCGATCAGCGCGATAGGCCCGTGCTTCATCTCGCCCGCGGGGTACCCCTCGGCGTGTATGTACGATATCTCCTTGAGCTTGAGCGCCCCCTCGAGCGCGATGGGGTAGTTGTACCCGCGGCCCAGGTACAGGAAGTCCGGGCTCTTCGAGTACTCCTTGGCGGCAGCGGCGATGTCCTCCTCGATGTCGACGAGCATCTTCTCCGCCTTGGCCGGTATCTTGACCAGCTCCTCGATGTACCCGCGCACCAGGTCTTCGTCCGCCGCGCCCTTGGCCCTGCCCAGGTGCAGCGCCAGGAGGAAGAGCGCCGTCAGCTGGGACGTGAACGCCTTGGTCGATGCGACGCCTATCTCCGGCCCGGCATGCGTGTAGACTACGCCGTCCGCCTCCCGGGCCGCGGTGCTGCCGACCACGTTGCATATGGCCACCGTCCTCGCGCCCAGCCTCTTGGCCTCACGCATGGCCGCAAGCGTGTCCGCCGTCTCGCCGGACTGAGTCACCGCCACCAGGAGCGTGTCCTTGTCGATTATCGGCCTTCGGTACCTGAACTCGGACGCGATGTCCACCTCGGATGCGGTCCGGGCTATATCCTCCAGCATGAACTTACCAACGAGGCAAGCGTGCCAGGACGTGCCGCATGCGACAAGCATCACCTTCTTTATCTTCCGTATATCCTCATCCGCGATGCCCATCTCGCCTAAGTGCACGCTGCCGGTTTCGGGCGATATCCTGCCCCGGAACGTGTCGGTGATGGCGCGCGGCTGCTCGTATATCTCCTTCAGCATGAAGTGCCTGTACCCGCCCTTCTCGGCCATCACCGGGCTCCAGAGCACCTTCGATATCTCCTTGTCCTTGGGATGCCCGGAGAGGTCCGTCACGGTCACGCCGTCCCGGCTGAGGACCGCCATCTCGAAGTCGTCCAGGAATATCGCGTCCTTGGTGTAGCTCAGTATCGCCGGAAGGTCGGACGCTATGAAATACTCCCCGCGCCCAAGACCCACGACCAGCGGGCAGCCCGCCCTGGCCGCGACCAGCACGTCCGGCTCGTCCTCGCATATGACGCCTATCGCGTACGCGCCCTTCAGGTCGCCGAGCGCCTGCTTCGTGGCCTTGACGACTCCCCCGCCCTCTTCCGCGTATTCCTGTATGAGGTGCGCGATGACCTCCGTGTCCGTCTGGGACGTAAACTCGTGGCCCTTGGCACGGAGCTCCTCCTTGAGCTGCAGGTAGTTCTCGATGATGCCGTTATGCACCACCACGAACTTGCCCGCCCTGTGCGGGTGCGCGTTCTCCTCGGACGGACGACCGTGGGTCGCCCAACGCGTGTGCCCTATGCCGACCTGCGAGTAAAGAAGCTCGCCCTCTATCGACGCCTCGAGGTTCCGGAGCTTTCCGACGCTACGCCTCACACCCAGGACGCTCCCCTTGAAGAACGCTATCCCCGCCGAGTCGTAACCACGGTACTCAAGACGCCTAAGCCCCTCAAGAAGCACCGGCACCGCGTTCTGACCGCCTATGTATCCAACTATGCCGCACATTGGCTATTTATTCTTCCTTTTGCGCCACTCTTTCGCCCAGCCCTCGCGGTTTGACTGGGGCGAGCGCGATATCGCAAGAGAGCCTGCGGGCACGTCCCTGGTGACGGTAGTGCCTGCGGCGATTATGGAATCTTTTCCGATACGGACCGGGGCGACCAGTTGGGTGTCGCTACCCACGAACACGCCGTCCTCTATCACGGTCGGGAACTTCCCGTAGCCGTCGTAGTTGCAGGTTATGGTGCCCGCGCCGATGTTTACGTCCCTGCCGATTACGGCGTCCCCAAGGTAGCTAAGGTGCGAAGCCTTGGCGCCCTCGCCCAGGATCGTTTTCTTGAGCTCGACGAAATTCCCGACCCTGGCGGCCGGGCCGACCCGGCTTCCAGGCCTCAAATGCGCGAACGGGCCTACCTGGCCCCCTTCGTCCACGCATGCCTGGTTCAAGACCGAATAGCCCTTGACGACTGCCCCGTCCTTGACGGTGCTGTCGGAGATTATGTTGCCCGGATAGAGCGTAACTCCCTTGCCGATTACCGTGGCCCCCGAGATATGGTTGCCGGGATGGACGACCGTATCCCTGCCGATGACGGCCCCAGCCTCGATGTATGTGGCCTCGGGGTCTATCATCGTGACGCCGGACTCCATAAGGGCGCGGTTAAGCCGGTATCGGAGCGTCTTTTCCGCCCTTGCCAGCTCCAGGCGCGAGTTTATGCCCAGGGCCTCATCCGCGTTGTCGGCCTTTATCGCTATTACCTTACCGCCCCGGGAGTTTATTATAGAGGCTGCGTCAGTCAGATAAAATTCCTTCTGCTTATTGTCCGCGCTTACTTCCCCGAGGGCCTTCCTGAGCGTATCCACATCAAAACAGTATGTGCCGGTATTTATCTCTTTTATAGCCCGCTCCGCAGGTGTGGCGTCCTTTTCCTCGACAATACTGTCTACCTGGCCGCCCTTGCTGCGAATTACCCTGCCGTATCCGAACGGCTCGTCCATATCAGCGGTCAGGACGGTCATGCCGGCCCGCGCCTTTTTGTGTGCGGTAACAAGACCTTTGAGCGTTTCGCCCGATATAAGAGGCGCATCGCCAGATACCAGAAGGAGCGTCGCCTCGGAGCGGCCAAGCTTCCCCAGTCCGGCCATTGCGGCGTGCGCCGTGCCAAGCAGCTCCTTCTGGAGAGCGGGTACCACCCCTTCGGGCAGTATTTCCCGGACCCTGTCCGCCTGGTGGCCCAGCACGGCCACGACCTTCCCGGGCCTGAGTTCCATCACATTTTCGATAACATGGAGGACCATAGGCCGCCCGAGAAGGGGGTGGAGCACCTTTGCGGTGGAAGACTTCATCCTCGTGCCCATGCCTGCGGCCAGGATAATAACTGAAAGGTCCTTCATTTTTCGGCCCCTCCAGCGATGGAAACGGGCCGGGTAAGCTCTTCTATGTGGTTTCTTTCGTTCCTTAATATGACGTTAGGCGCGGCGGTACCGGCTGAAAGCATGACCTTTATCCCGTCCTCAATACTGAGGTCGGTGTAGATGATATCGTCCTTCCTGAAGAGGACCACTTCGCCCAGGTAAAGGTTATTCGTTGGAATATATACAGCATTATAACACTCATCCACGCCGCTGTCGCTCCTTAATATGCACTCCTTGGTGAGGAACCCGAACGAATGCGCCCCTTTCCGGGGATATTCCACTATTACGAACTTTTTGAACGAGCTGCGGTTCTCCGGCGAAAAAGCATTTCCAAGCTGTTTGAAAGTGCTGTAAACACTCTTGAAAATCGGGATACGTCTTACTATCGCCTCGACCTGCTCAATGAAATGCCTGCCGAATACTGTAGTAGCCAGAAGCCCTACAAGGTATATACCAAATACCGAGGATAGGATGCCAAGGCCGGGGTAGTGATGGCCGAGTATTCTCTCCAGGATGCCGCCCAGTATCCCGTCCAAGAGGTTGAACAGCCAGATTATCGCTATTATGCTGAGTACCAGCGGGAAGGTAATGAACAGGCCGGTCAGGAGTTTTTTCTTTACCGATTTTTTGAACCCATCGCCCATGTTGTGCAAATCCTTATAAGAATTAAATTTTGTTTCTCTATAATAAGCTTTTTAGCGTTTTTTCTCAAGTCTTTTCTTATTGCATGGAAATGTTTTTTATAGTATCATACCAAGACGCAAATACCTATAACTACTTGACTTTTAGGTAATCTCACAACCAAGGAGCGAAGTTGAGCCGACTTTTACAACTAATCACCGGCAGGGCCGTCCTGATTGACGG
The DNA here is from genome assembly GCA_049511435.1 of Nitrospirota bacterium. Taxonomy (GTDB): domain Bacteria; phylum Nitrospirota; class JACRHJ01; order JACRHJ01; family JACRHJ01; genus JBEKYB01. Next base: position 4,101 of record JBEKYB010000192.1, read on the forward strand.
GGCGATGGGCACTATGCTCCAGGAGGCTGGTCTTAAGCCCGGGGGCTGCCCGGAGGAGCTTAACCTCACGGCGCCCTCCCTTATAAAGGGGGTGCATGAGAGCTATGCCCGGGCGGGCGCGGACGTCCTGACGGCGAACACATTCGGCGGGACCCGCATAAAGTTAGGCGAATACGGGCTCTCAAGCCGGGTGGACGAGATAAACAGGGCGGCGGTGGCGCTTGCGCGGGAGGCTGGGGAGGCGGCAGGCGCGCCGGAGCCGACCTTATCTTAATCGAGACCATGTCGGACATAAAGGAGGCCAGGGCCGCGGTAATAGCCGCGAAATCGGTCACGTCCCTCACTGTGGCGGTTACCATGACCTTCCAGCAGGACATGCGGACTCTTCTGGGCACTCCCCCCGAGGTAGCCGTAGCCGTCCTGGAGGCGGCAGGAGCTGACATAATAGGCGCGAACTGCTCCCTGGGGCCGGAAGGCCTTTACGAGGTGGCCAAGATAATGGCGGGGTGCGCCCGCGTGCCGCTCGTCTTCCAGCCGAACGCCGGGCTGCCGAGGCTAATCGACGGTAAGACGGTCTTCCCGGACGGCCCGGAGGTCCTGGCGGAATATGCCGGGAAATTCCTCGGGCTGGGCGTTGGCATGCTCGGCTCATGCTGCGGCTCGACGCCTGAGCACACCCGGGCGATGGCGGAGCGGATAAAGGCGTGGGAGAAAAGCCACTTGTCCCCCACCCGTGAAGATAGGGGTGATAGAAGCGGCTCTAGCCGCTCGACCGGCACCCGTGACAGAAGCCGGTCGACCGGCCTGGCGAGCCGGACGAGGCTGATAAGCATAGGAAGCGGCTGCCAGCCCGCCATAATAGGCGAGCGGATAAACCCGACGGGACGTAAGGAACTCACGGCCGAGCTAACGGCGGGCCAGATGTCCATAGTCAGGAAGGAGGCCCGGGAACAGACCGCGGCCGGGGCCAAGCTGATAGATATAAATGTCGGGCTTCCGGGCGGGGACGAGGCGGCGCTCATGCCCAGGGTCGTGCGCGCTGTAGAGGAATCCACCGACTTGCCGGTCGTGATAGACTCGACCGACCCGAGTGCAATCGAGGCCGCGCTGAAGGAAGTCTCCGGAAAATGCCTCGTTAACTCCGTCACGGGGGATAAAGACCGCCTTGATTCCATACTCCCGCTGGTGAAGAAATACGGCGCGGCGGTCGTAGGGCTTACCATAGACGAAAAAGGCGTCCCGGCCACTGCCAGAGAGCGCGTCCTGATAGCGAAACGTATAATGGACGCCTGCCTTGCCCACGGGATACCGAAGGAAGACCTGGTAATAGACGCCCTCGTGCTTACCGCGAGCGCGGAGCAGGACCAGGCGATGGAGACGCTCAAGGCCGTCGCCATGATAAAGGACGAGCTGGGCCTTACCACTTCGCTAGGGATAAGCAACGTCTCGTTCGGGCTTCCGAGCCGGTCGCTCATCAACGCGGCGTACCTCACGATGGCCCTGGGTTACGGCCTTGACGCGGCCATGGTTAACCCATACGACCTGAAGATGTTTGATGCGATATCGGCGGCTTCCGTCCTCACGGGACGGGATGAGAGGGCAGAGGCGTATATCCGCATACAGAAATCAAAGACGCCGGTAAGGGAGACGAAAGGCCCATCCGTTAAAGCCGAGGTATTTGGGGGGTTAGCGGCTAAAGTACACATTCTAGGTGGTACCCCCGCTGCAGTTCAAGCATGCAAAAAAATCTATCCAGCTGTTATTGATGGTGACAGGGAAAACATAGTCTCCTTTATAGAAGATGCTCTTAAAGAAGGCGTTGCCCCTATGTTAATTAGCAACGATGGCCTTATCCCCGCCCTAACCGAAGTCGGCCGGCTGTACGAGTCGAAGGAGTTCTTCCTGCCGCAGGTTATGCAGTCCGCCGAGACGATGAAGGCGGCGTTCGGGAGGCTCAAACAGGAGATGAAGGCCGGTTCGGTCAGGGAAATCGGGACGGTAGTCCTGGCGACCGTGCTTGGCGACGTGCACGATATCGGGAAGAACATCTTCGCCACATTGCTTGAAAACCACGGGTTTAACGTCATCGACTTAGGCAAGAACGTGCCGAAGGAAACGATACTCGACGAGGCGGTGAAACAAAACGCCGATATTATCGGCCTGTCCGCGCTCATGACCACGACGATGACCCAGATGGCCGAGGTTATAAAGGAACGCGACAGGCGCGGGATAGACGTACCCGTCGTCCTGGGCGGCGCCGTCGTCACGGAGGCCTACGCTGGCAGCGTCGGGGCGGCCGGTTCGTCCCGCG
>JBEKYB010000193.1:0-4343 GCA_049511435.1 Nitrospirota bacterium
AGCGGAGCATCCGCTCCGTCTCTTCATTTTTTCCGGGCATGTTCTCGAAGTCCAGTATCGAGACCCTCGACGCGTAGTCGGGCAGGGCTACACAGAGCCTCTTGCCGCGGGCGCCTCCGCCGATTAACCCCTTCAATGCCTCGGCGAATGCGCGCATATCCGTTATGTTGGGTTCTGTAATGGAATCGAGCAGGAGTCCCGCCGGGAGCGCGGCCTGGCCTAACCACTCCACCTTCGGGGCGCCCCCGGACCTCTTTACGTCCGCCGCCCGCAAGGCCCTCTGGCTCACCTCTATCCCCATCCCTCTGCCGCCGAACAAACCCATCTTTATCCTTACTCCACGAAAGTGACCCTGTTTATCTCCCTCAGGGTGGTCTCGCCCCTGAAGACCTTCTCGAGGGCCGACATCCTGAGCGTGGTCATGCCCTCCTCCATTGCGGCCTTCCTTAGCTCGGAGTTCGGCCGCCTCTCGAGTATCATGTCCTTTATCCTGTCCGTGAGGTCCAGGAACTCGGTTATCGCCTTCCGGCCCTTGTAGCCCGTGCCGTTGCACTCGGTGCAGCCCTTTCCCTCGAAGAACGTCATGCCCATCTTGCTCACCTTGTCATAGTCAAGCCCCGAGTCCACGATAAGCTCCTTCGATACCTTGACAGGCCTTTTGCAGCTCTGGCAGATGTTCCTTACCAGGCGCTGGGCCAGGACGCAGTTAAGGGAGCTGACCAGGTTGTAGGGCTCGACGCCCATGTTCGTGAAGCGGCCTATGACGTCGAATGCGTTGTTGGCGTGCACGGTAGTGAAGACCAGGTGGCCGGTAAGCGCCGACTGCACCGCTATCTGGGCCGTCTCCGAGTCCCTTATCTCGCCCACCATTATCTTGTCCGGGTCGTGCCTCAGTATCGAGCGCAGACCGCGGGCGAAGGTGAGGCCCTTCTTCTCGTTTACCGGTATCTGGACGACGCCCGGGAGCTGGTACTCGACCGGGTCCTCGATGGTTATTATCTTGTCTTCAGCTGAGTTTATCTCGCTGATGGCGGCGTAGAGGGTGGTGGTCTTGCCCGAGCCGGTGGGGCCCGTGACCAGCACCATGCCGTAAGGCTCTGATACCGCTTTTCTGAACCGCTTCAGGTCGTTTTCGCTGTAGCCCAGCCTGTCAAGCCTGAGCTCGGCCAGATCGGCGGTAATCGACTCCTTGTCGAGTATCCTGATTACCACGTCCTCGCCGAATATGGACGGCATGATGGACACCCTGAAGTCAATTTTTTTGTCCTTGAACTTTATTTTGAACCGGCCGTCCTGGGGTATCCTCTTTTCGGCGATGTCCAGCTCCGACATGATCTTTATCCTGGAGATTATCGTACTGTGGAACCGCGCGTCTATCGGGTCCATCGCCTGGTACAGGACGCCGTCAATCCTGTACTTCACTATCACGTGCCTCTCGCTCGACTCTATATGGATGTCGCTGGCCCGCTTCTGGAGGGATGAGAAAAGTATCGTGTCCACCAGCTTTATTATCGGGCTTACCTCCTCGCCAAGGCGGTCCATGGACAGGGTTTCCTCGCCCTCTTCCGTCTCCTTGACAAGGTGGAGCTTGAACTCCTCGGTCACTTCCTTCAGGACCCTCTGGGAGCCCTCGCTCCGCTTCAGGGCCTCGGATATCGCGGTCCTGGTGGCGACGCAGATGTTCAGCGGGCGCCCGAGCAGGAGCTCAAGCTCGTCCACCATTATGATGTTGGTGGGGTCGGAGACGGCTATCACCAGCCTGCCGCCCTCTTCCTCGTAAGGGACGAACTGGTAGCGGTCCATAAGCTCGTATGAGATGGACTCGAAGTAGCGGGGCTCTATATGGAAGTTGAACAGGTTTACGAACTTCGCGCCGTGCTGGTAAGCGAGGCTACGGGCAAGCTGCTCCTCGGATATCACGCTCTCCTCGACCAGCACCTGGCCTATCCTCCTCCCGTTCTTCGAGCGGGTGCGCTCGATAGCCTCGCTTATGTCCGCGAAGGATGCATAACCCTTTGATATCAGGATGTCGCCCAGCCTCTGCTTGCCTACCATCTTCGATATCTTGAGTATCTCCTGGTGCTCTGCCTCCTGCCTCTCCTTCTTCTCGGACAGGACCTTCTTGACGGCGCTTACCAGGCCGTCCCGGTCGAACGGCTTCATCAGGTAATCGGCCGCGCCCATCTTGATGGAGTCGGCTGCGGTGGTCTCGCTGCCACGGCCGGTGATGATTATGACCTCCGTCTCCGGCCGTATCTTCTTTATCTCCTTCAAGACGTCCAGGCCGTTCATTCCCGGCATCATATAGTCGAGCACCACCAGGTCGGGGCCGTGCTCCCGCACCTTTTCGAGCGCCTCCAGGCCGTTCCCCGCGGAAAGCGTCACGAAGTTCTCCTTGGCCAGCATCTTTGTGACAAGCGCCAGGATATCCCTCTCGTCGTCCACCACGAGTATCGTGGCGCCCTGAACCGCCGTTTGGTCCATCGGTTTCTCCACTTACTTTACAGCTCCCGCCAGTTCGAATATCGGGAGGTACATTATGATTATTATGCTGCCGACCACCAGGCCCATGGAGAGCATTATAATCGGCTCTATGAGGTTAGTCGCTCTCTTGACCCTTATGTTCATCTCTTCTTCGTAGAAGTTGGATATATCGTCGAGCATATGCTCAAGCGCCCCGGTGGCCTCGCCCACCTCTATCATCCTGATAGTCATCGCCGGGAGTATCTTCGTCTCGTCGAGCGCGTTAGCCAGGCTAGAACCCTCGCGCACCCTCTCCTGCGCGTAACGGAGCTTCAGCGAGACCTCCCTGTTCGTGACCGAGCGCGCCACCATCTCAAGCGCCTGGAGCATCGGGATGCCCCCGGAAAGGATGGTGGAGAGGGTCCTGGTCATGTTGCTCGTGATGTACCCGCTGATCAGCTTGCCCAGGACGGGGAATTTAAGGAGGTACCCGTCGACTATCTTCCTGCCGCCGTCCGTCTTGTACCAGGCCCTGAAGGCAAAGACCGCCGCCACCAGCCCGATAGCAACCATCCCTATATACCTGCGTATTATCCCCGTAATGTGCATCAGGATTACCGTAGGGAGCGGGAGGTCGGACTTGAAATCGCTGTAAATCTGGGAGAAGGACGGTACCACGTAGGTCAGAAGCACAATGAGCAGCGCGGTCGTCGCCCCTATCAGGATGATGGGATAAGTGGCGGCGCTTATCAAGTCCCGTTTTACGTTAAGCATCCTCTTCAGGTAAACGATATACCGCTCAAGGACTTCCGAGAGGTTCCCGGTACGCTCGCCCGCCCGGAGCGAGTTGCAGTAAAGCTCGGAGAAGAAGCGGGGATGGTCCGCCATGGCGTCCGAGAGCGCCTTACCGGCCCGCACCCCGCCTTTAACGTCGGTCAGGGCATTCTTGAACGTCTCGTTGGGCGTCCTCTCCATCAGGATGTCGAGGGACTGGACTATAGGCAGGCCTGCCCGGATAAGGACGAGGAGTTCCTGGTTGAATATCAGGAAGTCCTCGGTCTTTTGCTTTTTGAAGCCTTTTAACGAGCTTAAGCCAAACGCGCCTTTCTTTTTGAGCTGGAGTATATAATGGCCGCTTTCTTCCAGCTCGCGCCTTAAGACCTCCTCGCTTTCGGCCTGCACCTCCTTGGTGAGGATGCTGCCGTCTTCTCTTCCTGCCTTATAGTAAAAAAGGGGCATTAAATCCGTCCACGGTTTATTTAGACTAGAACCCGGTCAGAGCCGGTTTCGACCTGTAATTATATCTTAAAGAAACCGGTTTTTACAAGCTTAAAGTTCGCAAAAATGCTCACCCGGCCTTTTTATAGCGATTATTTATGTTTTTTAATGTTTTTAAGAACTTCTCTTAAGATGGCTGCGCGATAATAATACAACATGTAGTGCACATTGCTTATTTATGCGCAATAAAAAAGTTCCTATCTCATCTTGCTCTTTCTTGGTGAGTTTCCAGCCAGATGCACCTGCATTATCAATGACGTGCTTTTCGTCAGTCGCTTTGGGTATCGCGACCACTCCTTTTTTCTCGATAAGCCAATTGAGCGCAACCTGCGCGATGCTCTTTGAGTGGTTGGCAGCGATTTTTCCCAGCAGCCCTGTTAGTCCCTTGTATCTTTCGCTGAAGATTGCGCCCCGCGCCAGGGGGCTGTATGCTATTATCGTGATGCTGTTCTTTTGGCAGAATGCAAGAAGCTCCTTTTCAACATATCTGACTATCATGCTGTATTCGACTTGGTTGGACACTATACTGCTGCTCTTCATCGCCGCTTGCGCAGCCTCGAATTCCTTGACATCGAAGTTGCTGTTCACGGTGACGCCGCCTG
>JBEKYB010000194.1:0-4337 GCA_049511435.1 Nitrospirota bacterium
GCGGCGACGCTCCGTTCCTTCCTGAGGCAGGACCCCGATATCATAATGGTCGGCGAGATAAGGGACTACGAGACAGCCGAGATCGCCGTGAAGGCGGCGCTCACCGGCCACCTCGTGCTCTCCACCCTCCACACCAACGATGCGCCCAGCACGATAAACAGGCTCCTGAACATGGGCATAGAGCCTTTCCTGGTGGCGTCATCCACTCTCCTCATATTGGCGCAGAGGCTGTGCCGGAGGGTCTGCCAGAACTGCAAGGAGCCGGAAAAGATACCGGAGCAGGCCTTTGTGGATATCGGCTTCTCACCCGACGAAGCGGCCGAGATTGTCGCATACAAGGGCAAGGGTTGCGACCTCTGCGGCGGCACTGGGTACAAGGGCAGGGTCGCCCTCTACGAGGTCATGCCCATTACCGAGAGGATAAAGGAACTGGTTCTGGAAGGCGCATCGGCCGCCGAGATAAAGAAGGCGATGGTCGTAGACGGCAGCAAGACGCTCAGGATGAGCGGGCTTACCAAGATAAAGCAGGGCGTCTCTTCGATCGAAGAGGTGCTGAGGGTCACGTTCGGAGACTGATGATATTAGTTGATGTGGCGTTTAAAACCGGCCCGATGAACCGGGCAGCTACAACATAGGGGAATACATGGCAAACTTGCACCAGCTGCTCCAGACTATGATAGACAAGGGCGCATCGGACCTGCACATCACTACGGGGTCGCCGCCCCAGCTAAGGATCGACGGGCAGCTTGTCCCTATGAACCTGCAGCCGATGTCCGCGGCCGAGACCAAGCAGCTCTGCTACAGCATCCTTACCGACGAGCAGAAGCACAAGTTCGAGGAGAGCGACGAGCTGGACCTGTCCTTCGGCGTGAAGGGCCTTTCGAGGTTCCGCGCCAACATATTCATGCAAAGAGGCGCGGTCGCCGCGGCGGTGAGGACCATACCGTTCAGGATACTCACCTTCGAGGAGCTGAACCTCCCGTCCATAATAAACGAAATGGTCTCGAAGCAGAGAGGCCTGATACTCGTGTCGGGGCCGACCGGCAGCGGCAAGTCCACAACGCTTGCCGCCATGCTCGACAAGATAAACACCGAACAGCACCTGCACATAATGACCGTGGAGGACCCTATAGAGTTCCTGCATCAGCATAAGAAAGCCGTCGTAAACCAGAGGGAAGTCGGCGCGGACACCAAGAGCTTCAAGCAGGCGTTGAAGTACGTCCTTAGGCAGGACCCGGATGTAGTGTTCATAGGCGAGATGAGGGACCTGGAGACCATAGAGGCGGCACTGACGGTCTCGGAGACCGGCCACCTCTGCCTTGCCACTCTCCACACCAACTCGGCCGTCCAATCCGTGAACAGGGTAGTGGACGCCTTTCCGCCGCACCAGCAGCCGCAGGTGCGCGCGCAGCTCTCTTTCGTGCTTGAGGGCATACTCGCCCAGCAGCTCATACCCAAGCAGAGCGGCCAGGGCCGCGTGATGGCGGTGGAAATCCTGATACCGACCCCGGCTATCAGGAACCTCATCCGGGAGGACAAGCTTCACCAGATATATTCTGCCATGCAGACCGGTCAGTCGAAGTTCGGGATGCAGACGATGAACCAGGCGCTCCTCGACCTGTACCAGAGGAGGCTGATATCTTTCGACGAAGCGCTGGGCCGAAGCCCGGTGCCCGACGAGTTCATGTCAATGCTGCAAAGGGTCTCCGAGCAGGGCGGGTCAAAAAAGAAATAACGGGTAAATAATAAAAGGAGAAGTAAAATGGCGTCTACGACGACTACCTTCACCTGGGCCGGCAAGAGCAAGGACGGGAAAGTGCAGAAAGGCGAAACTACAGCCCAAACCAAGGAAGAGGTGCTGAACCTCCTTAGGAAACAGGGTATAACGGCCACTTCCGTAAGCCCGAAGAGCAAAGGGATAGTGATCAATCTCCCCAGCCTTGGTGGGGGGGTCGGCGACAAGGACATAATAATATTCACCAGACAGTTCGCCACGATGATAGACGCGGGCCTGCCGCTGGTCCAGTGCCTCGAGATACTTGAGAACCAGACGGAGAACAAGAAGCTCGCCAAGGCCATAGCGCAGGTGCGGAGCGACGTGGAATCGGGCGCGACCTACGCGGACGCCCTCGGCAAGCACCCTAAGATATTCAACGACCTCTATGTCAACCTCGTGGCCGCGGGCGAGGTCGGCGGCATACTCGACACCATATTGGGACGACTGACTTTATACATAGAGAAGAACGTGAAACTGAAAAAACAGATAAAGTCCGCCATGGTGTATCCGTCCATAGTCATGATCGTCGCGGTGGGCGTCATAATGGTCCTGATGGTCTTCGTCATACCGATGTTCTCGAAGATGTTCCTGGACATGGGCGGAGAGCTTCCCGGGCCGACCCAGATAGTTATCAGCATGAGCAATTTCATCAAGCACTATGTCGTTCATATGATAGTCAGCGTTGTCGCAACGGTTTTCTTTATCAAGTGGGTCTACAGGACAAAGGCCGGAAGACTCTGGATGGACGCTATGTTATTAAGGGCACCGATCGTTGGCCCGCTCATCCGCAAGGTGGCCGTATCGAAGTTCACCAGGACCCTTGGCACCCTAATGGGCGCCGGCGTTCCCATAATGGACGGCCTTGAGATAGTTGCGAAGACTGCGGGAAACAAGATCGTTGAAAACACGGTCATGGCGACGAGGGCGAACATCAGCGAGGGGAAGACCCTCTGTGAGCCGCTCGAGAAGTCGAAGGTCTTCCCGCCGATGGTTACCCAGATGATAGCAGTCGGCGAGACTACGGGGTCGCTTGACCAGATGCTCTCGAAGATAGCCGACTTCTATGACGAGGAGGTTGACGCGGCGGTCTCGGCGATGACCGCGGCCCTGGAGCCGGCGCTGATGGTGTTTCTGGGTGTCGGCGTGGGCTTTATCATCATAGCGATGTACCTCCCGATATTCAAGCTGGCAAGCGTCGTAGGCTGATGGGCCGCACGGCCGGCAATAAAGGGGCCGGTTTCCAGCAGCGCGAAATCCGGCCCAGGCTTAAATGGCTGATGATATTCAGGGTGTCCGTAAACACCCTGCTGCTCGGGTCATTGGCCATTGTGCAGTTCTACCAGCAGCGTCCGCCGGACCCGCCGGTCTATTTTCTCATCATCGCCACCTATTTCCTGACCATCTCCTATTCCATCGTCTTCTACAGCATCAAGGACATGGCGCTATTCGCCTACGTCCAGATAGTCGGCGACGTGGTGCTGGCCACGGGCGTGGTCTTCGCCACCGGCGGGCTTGACAGCGCCTTCTCCTTCACCTACTTCTTCTCGATTATCGCGTCCGGGATGATACTCTTCAAGAGGGGGAGCATGCTGGTCGCCTCCCTCTCGGGGATATTCTACGGCTTATTGGTGGACCTCCAGTACTACGGCGTCATAATGTCCTCGCCCAGCAGGCTTTACACTCAGGGAGAGCTCTTCTATAACATATTCCTGAACTTCGTAGCCTTCTATACGGTCGCGTTCCTTGCGAGCAGCCTGTCTGAGCGTCTTAAGGCGACCAGCCAGGAACTGGAGGAGAAGAGCATCGACCTCCAGGAGCTCCAGGCATTTAACGAGAGCGTAGTCAGGAGCATGGCCGACGGCATGGTCACCCTCAACCTGGACGGCAGGATTATGGGGTTTAACAAGGCGGCGGAGGAGATTACCGGGATGGGCTTTCAGGAAGCGTGCGGCCTGAAGTTTTCCGATGTCTTCCAGTTGTCCGGCATAGAGGCCTTTTTTAATGACAAAGACGCCTCGAAGAGGCTCCCCTGCCGATATGAAGTCCAGTTTGACAGGAAGGACAGGCCCCAGGTAATCGGCATGACGCTGTCCGCGCTCAGGAGCGAGGACGGGGAGATAACAGGGCTTCTGGGAATATTCCAGGACCTGACCCCCATGAAGGAGATGGAGGCCGAGATGAAGAAGAAGGACCGGCTTGCCGCGATCGGCGAGCTCTCGGCCGGGATGGCGCATGAGATCAGGAACCCGCTGGCCTCGCTCTCCGGCTCTTTGCAGCTCCTCCGTTCGGAGCTCGACCTCTCGGCCGATAACCGCAACCTGATGGACATCGCCTTAAACGAGATGGACAGGCTGAACAACATAGTCACCGAGTTTTTGGTCTACGCGAGGCCCAAGGCGCCGTCCAAGGAGAGCTGCGACTTATGCTCGATAGTCAGGGAGACGGGCAGCCTGATATCGAACAGCGCCAATTTCCGGGAAGGCGTAAAGCTCAAGACGGACCTTCCGGACGACCCGGTAATAATAAACTCGGACCCCGGCCAGATAAAGCAGGTGCTCCT
>JBEKYB010000195.1:0-4278 GCA_049511435.1 Nitrospirota bacterium
CCGTGCGCCGCATTCTGGAGCTGTGGAATAAGAGGCTGCATTTCTATAGCGGCGGCTATTCGCGCTACGAAGAGCAGAAAACCGAGCGCCGCGAACCAGGAGCCTATCATGCCCTCGCCTACCCTGTAAAGCGTGCCGGTAGCGCAACCGCCCCCCAGCACCATCCCGATACCGAAGATATAGCCGCCGACAACGTTGGCAAGCCAGGTAAACGGCACGGGCTTCAGGTGGATTATGCCGTAGGTATCGAGGAGGTTAGCGCCGATTATCATGACCAAGAGCGCCAGGATATATATCCTGAACACTGTGAAGTCCTTCGAGAGCAGCACCTCCCTGAATGCGGTATTCATGCAGAAACGGCCGTGCTGGAGCACGAACCCGAAAATGCATCCGACCAGCAGTCCTGAGATCATCATGGGCCAGTTCATCCTTATTCTTCCTCCTCTTTTGTATTTTTTAAAAACTAAATTGTTATCGTTAATCCTAAAACACAGTTTGATAGTTGCAAAAGCCCTGCCATGCGCTCAAACTATCAGTATATAGAATATAACATGCTGTTTTGATTATTTTATTTATATAATTTAAAAAATCGGCCACCAACCGGCCGACACCCGGTTCTGGGACTATAATGCCACAGGTGCAGTAATTTCCTCAAAAAACATGACCTTTTGTGTCATTATCAAAACTGCGGCAATAATGTCTCATGCATCCTTTTTTTGTCCCATTCATAAGGCGTTATAAATAACCTTATCCCCTAAAAAAACTTCCATTTAGAATGCTCCCGTGATAAAATGCAAACCGCCTTGGGTTTTAAGCCGGGAGTAATGGCATGCTTATTGCTAATCATTCTAGTGGACTAGTGGGCAACTTTTTGATTGGGTTAACGGGCTGCTTTTTGTCCAGGAAAGGGAAGGGTCTATCGTTGAACTACAGGAGTTTTTCGGCGTTACTTTGCATAGTCCTTATATATGCGTTTCTGTCAGGTTGCAGCTCCGGCGTCGGCAAGGCCGGCCAAAACATTAAAACGGTCCGCATCGGCTTTATGGTTTGCAACAGCGCGGAAGAGACTGAGGCACGGTTTAAGCCGCTGTGCGAATACCTGTCCCGGAAACTGGGAATGAACTTCGTACCTGTTACAATAGATACCATAGAGTTCGAGCAGGCCGTACGGGATAAGAAGGTGGACTTCACCCATACAAATTCTCTTCTTTATGTTATACTGAATAAAAATTACGGGGTGGAGATACTTGCCGGCGACAAAAACGGCAAGTACGGCAGCAAGTCGAGGGGGGCAATCATAGTCCGGAAGGACAGCCCGATCAAGACTTTGGCCGACCTGAAGGGCAAGAGGATGGTCTTTGGCCCCATGCTTGCGCCGACAGGTTATCTTTCCCAGTACAATCTCCTGCTTAAAAACGGTTTCAACCCTGAGACCGACCTCGCTTTTTATACGATCCCTCAGGGCTCCTATAAACATGAAAAGGTCATTTATTCCCTGCTTTACGGTGATTTCGACGCGGCGGCCGCGCCCATGCTCGACTTCGAGCTGATGGCAAGGCAGGGCAAGATTAATCCTGACGACTTCAGGATAATTGCGCAGGAAGACCCCATCCCGTACTGCAGTTTCGGTGTTTGCGAGCATGTCGATGAAGACCTGAGCAAGAAGGTCAAAGAAGCACTCCTGTCACTCAAGCCCGAAGATACGACCGAATACCAGGGTGAGCGCCTCAAGGTCCTGAAATCAGCGATGGTTGAGGGATTCGTAGAGGTTAAGGATTCCGACTACGACATAGTCAGGGATATGGCTAAAGCATGCAACATGCCCCCTTACCAGAAGTTTTAAAATGAAACTGGACAGATTCGACAAGTTCATAATAGCCGCGGCCGGGGCCCTGGTGGCAGGTGCGGTCTTTTTCGCCTCATCGGGCCGGCCGATGGCCGGAGACGGTCCCGGCCTTAGTATCGCATCCGCACGGACCGGGGCCATAAAAGAGGACAGTGCCGTATTGCCCAAGATATCACAGGCACGGGCCTTCTTGCGCGCCGGGCAGGTCAGGGAATGCGAGGAATGCTTAAAACCGATAGTCGCATCTGACCCCGAGGCGGCTGAAGCCCATGCGCTCATGGGTGAGGCGTGCTCCAGGCTGATGGACTACCAGACGGCGTTAAGGGAGTACAGGGTGGCCCTGTCCCTCGACCCTGATTACGTGGACTGGCGGTCGGAAAAATTCATCGGCAAGCGCATAAAGGCGGCGGTAAGGGAGGCGAAACCGCAGTTTTTGGCCACCCTGCAAAAAAACGGCGAAGACCAGGCCGCCAGGGCTGCAATGGCCGACGTCAATTACCTCGACCGGATGCTTGCCGGAGGCTGTGAGTAGCAGACAGAAACCTGTCTGCTGTTATATTTACAATGTCTCTACAAGAGAAAAAATTGTCATCTCAGAAAAAACGGTGGACAAGAGGGCATTGTGGTAATGCTGAGTTTTATTAAAAAACACCGGGAAATACTGATGATAATAGCGGCGGGCGCCGCTATAGGGGTGCTCGGCGTCTGCCTTGCCTGCGTAGGGAACCCTCGTAACTCCGGCATCTGCATATCCTGCTTCATGGAGAACCTCGCCGGCTCCCTCGGTCTCCATAACAATGCCCGTATGCAGTACATAAGACCGGAGCTTATCGGCTTTGTCCTCGGCGGAACGGGGGCTGCTTTTATGGCAAGGGAGTTCAAGGCCGAGGGCGGTTCGTCTCCCATCATAAGGTTCCTGGGCGGAGTGCTTCTCATCGTGGGATGCTCCATATTCCTTGGCTGTCCCATCAAGATGGTGCTCCGGCTTGCCAGCGGTGACTTCACGGCGGTTGCGGGCCTTGTAGGCCTTGTCTTCGGCGTATGGGGTGGCTTCCAGTTCTTGAAGCGGGGTTTCTACCTGGGCGACTCGTCTCCGACCCCTTTCCTGAACGGCCTTATCGTGCCTCTCCTGATGCTCGCGCTCCTGGCAGGGGTGATATTCAAGCCGGACTTTCTGCATTTCAGCGTCACCGGCCCCGGTTCCCAGAGGGCGTCACGCACAATAGCCACCGGCTCCGGCCTGCTCATCGGGGCGCTCGCCCAGCGTTCGCGCTTCTGCGTAACGGGCAGCATAGGGAACTTCGTCGTTTCGGGCGACAGGAAGATGCTGACCGGGCTGATATCCATGCTTGTCTTTGCACTTTCAGTCAGCCTTTACAAGGGGTTCTTCTTCCCGGGCCTCGAGGGGCAGCCGGGCTCGCACCTCGCGTACGGCTGGAGCTTCCTGGGCATGGCGCTTGTGGGCATAACGTCGGTCATGATTGGCGGTTGCCCGTTCAGGCAGCTAATACTCGCGAGCCAAGGCAGCACCGACGCGGGAGCGGTCGTCCTCGGGATGGTCGCCGGCGGCGCCATAGTGCAGGGCTGGGGCATTACCAGCACTAACCTAGGGCCCACGCAGTTAGGCGAGGTTGCGACCCTTCTGGGCCTCGCGTTCGTCCTGGTCCTTGGCGTTACAATGAGGGTAAGGGATTAAATCAGACTTCAAGATTAAATTATAATGAAAAAGATATTAAACCCGAGACGACAAAAGCCATGATATATCTGGATAACGCCGCCACCTCCCATCCCAAGCCGGAGGCGGTCTACCGTAATATGGACCAGGTACTGAGGCATTTCTGTGCAAACCCGGGCCGCTCCGGCCACAAGATGGCCATAGAAGCGGGCAGGATAATATTTGAGGCGAGAGAGAAGATCGGACGGCTCTTTAACATCAAGCACACGGACAGGATAATCTTCACGCAGAATGCGACTGCGGCCCTGAACTTGGCGATAAACGGCCTGCTTGAACCGGGCGACCACTGCGTGACGACGGACATGGAGCACAACTCCGTCTTAAGGCCTCTAAAGAACATTTCCCTGAACGGCGTGAAGGTCGACAGGGTCGTGGCGTCCGAGGACGGCTTCCTTGACCCGGCGGACGTCTCCAAGGCCATAGGCTGCGATACGAGGCTTGTGGCAATCACCCATGCCTCGAACGTCATAGGCACGATAACGCCCATTAAAGAGATTATAGAGGCGGCGCACGCCAAGGGAGTCCCGGTGCTGGTGGACGCGTCCCAGACAGCCGGGACGATGCCAATCGACGTCGAGGGACTGGGCATAGACTTCATGGCCTGTCCCGGGCATAAGGGGCTGCTTGGGCCGCAGGGCACGGGGCTCCTCTACATCTCGCCCGCTTTTTCCCTGAGGCCGCTGATATTCGGCGGGAC
>JBEKYB010000196.1:0-4265 GCA_049511435.1 Nitrospirota bacterium
TCCGTCGTCAAGGCGATGGACATGAGGAAGGAGGGCAGCGGCGCCCTCATCATAAAAAAGCCCGGCATGATGCGCTACACGTATGATAAGCCGGAAAAACAGGACCTGATTGTCAGGGGCGAGGACTTAGTCATGTACATGCCCGCATCCAACCAGGTGATAAAGAAAAAACTCTCGCAGGAAGTCATGGACAAAACTCCGTCCACGTTCCTCGCGGGCCTGGGCAGGATCACGGACTCGTTCGATGTCCGCATCCCGAAAGAGGGCGCCAAGGACCCGGAGGGGAGGTATCTCCTGGAGCTCGTCCCGAAGGGAAATAAAATGGGCATCGAAAAGATAACGCTGGCCCTCGACCCCGGCACGTACGAGATAGAGAGCTTCTCGTTCACGGAGACGTCCGGCAACACGAACACCATCGCGCTCGGCAATATCAAAACGAATACCGGCATCAAGGACAGCGCGTTTTCATTCAAGATACCCAAAGGGGCAAGCCTGATATCCGAATAAGAGGGTGGGGGTCCGGGGGCCGGGCGGCCTCCGGCTAAGTTTGGCGGCGGAGCCCACAATGAGGAGGCCTTAATGGCTGCTGAGAGTTCTTTCGATATCGTGTGCAATATCGACATGCAGGAGATGGACAACGCGGTGAACCAGGCGAAAAAGGAGCTCGGCCAGAGGTTCGACTTCAAGGGGTCAAAAAGCGAGATCGAATTCGACAGGGTAAAGGGGACGCTGACGCTCCACTCCGAGGACGACTTCAAGCTCAGGAACTTAAACGATATACTCCAGTCGAAGATAATAAAGCGCGGCATATCCCTGAAGGCGCTCGACTACGGCACGGTCGAACCGGCGGGGGGCGGGATGGTGCGCCAGATGGTCACGCTCCAGCAGGGCATCCCCCAGGACAAGGCGAAGGAGATAGTGAAGATAATCAAGGAGATGAAGCTCAAGGTGAACGCGGCCATCCAGCAGGACCAGGTGCGCGTGACCGGGAAGAACAAGGACGACCTCCAGGCGATTATAGCAAAGATTAAGGGCTCGGACTTTGGGATAGACATGCAATTCGTAAACTACCGCTGAGGCTTATGGCTCCCAAGAAGATACTCCTGATAGACGATGACCCGGACATCCAGGCGATAGTAAAGGCCGCGCTTGAGGCGGAGGGCCGCGTCTTCGTCACCGCGGGCAACGGCGTCGAAGGCGTCGAGAAGGCCTTCACCGAGATGCCGGACATCATCGTCCTCGATGTCATGATGCCCAAGATGAACGGGTACCAGGTCTGCAGGCTGCTGAAGAACGAGCAGAGCACATGGGAAATACCGATTGTCATGCTCACGGCGAGGGCGAAGGACAAGGACCGCTATTACGGCCTCTCCATAGGGGCCGACGCGTACCTCCCAAAACCCTTCGAGATGAAGGCCCTCAGGACGGCCGTAGACGAGCTCCTGGCTAAGTCCGAACCGGCCGGCCGGGCCGCTCCGGTCGATGCGATAACGAAGGCCTCGGAATCGAACCTCCTCTCCCGCGTGAACTCGCTCCTCGACAGGAAGCTCCAGGAGATGACCTTCCTCCAGTACATGATGAAGGAGGTCGTGAGCACTTTCGACGAGGAAAAGATACTCAGGACCGTCCTTAGGGGCATCGAAACTGAAATCGGCTACAAGAAAGTCGCGATGCTCCTCAAGGACGAAAGCGGCGCGATGGTCGAGAGGTGCGCCTCGGGCTCCGGGAACGCGGAGCGGCCGCTTGTGAGGCTGGGCGGGATACAGTGCCTGAAGGATATGGTTGACAGCAAGGAGCCGGTGGTCCTGAAGGGCGCCGAGACCATCCCCCTGGGCAGACCGGGCCCGATGGACAAGGCGCCGGCCCGGCAGCAGTGTTTGATGCCTGTAGTGTTCAGGGACGAGGTTATGGGCATGGTCCTGTTAGAGCGCCAGCCCGACGAGCCGCCTTTCTCGGAGGAGAGGCTTGGGCTTCTTGGCACCCTTGCGGGCCAGTTGGGGCTCGCCCTAGACAACGCAAGCCTTTACCGCTCGACGCTGCTCCTCTCTATCACCGACGGGCTGACCGGCCTTTTTAACGCGCGTTATTTCTATGACCAGCTCGAGGTGGAGATATCGAGGTCAAAGCGTTACGGGCACCCGCTTTCGCTTTTCATGCTGGATATAGACTTCTTCAAGAACTACAACGACACTTACGGGCATCTGAGCGGGGACGAGGCCCTGAGGAAGCTCGCGCGCCTGTTTAAGGAAATATGCCGCGAGACCGATACCGTTTCGAGGTACGGCGGAGAGGAGTTCAGCGTGATCCTGCCGGAAACCGATCCATTGAATGCGGAGGTCCTTGCCGAGCGCATCAGGGGGGCTGTCGAAATCATGCCAATGGACCCGGGCGGCGGCAGGCCGTCGGTTACCCTGACGGTAAGCATCGGCATAGCGACTATGCCGCCCGACATGTCGTTCGCGGAGGAGCTCGTGAGGTTAGCTGACAAGGCCCTCTACCGCGCCAAGGACGACGGGCGGAACAAGGTCAGGCTCTCCGCCTGAAGCATCAACTCACTACACCGATCCGGCCGTCTTCCGCCAGGCCGTCAACCGTCCCGCCAAGCTCGGCAACCTTCTGGAGATAACTGATTACCTCGTCTGTTATCACCTCGCCCGGCACCAGAAGAGGTATACCCGGCGGGTAGACCGTCACTATCTCGGACGAGAGCTTCCCGGCGGATTTATCCGGCGGGAGCAGCACGTGCGCGGCGAAAAACGCCTCTCTAGGCGTGAGACCCTGCGGGTTCGTGAAGCCCGGCAGCGAGTTCTCCCATGAAACCGGAGGCGGCGTGCCCATCCTGCCCGTTGCGATTTTTTCGAGCGCCCGCGCAAGGCTCTCCACGTCCTCCCGCCTGTCGCCCAGGCTAACGATTACCAGCACGTGGAACGGGTCCGCCATCTCCACCTGTATGTCGTACTCGACGTTAAGCATATGCGAGACCTCGTAGCCGGTCATGCCTATCCCGCTGACGTTCACCGCAAGCTTCGTCTCGTCCAGGTCGCCCATCCCGCGCTCCATGACCGCATCCTTGCCCAGACAGAAGAGGCCGGGGACGCTGTTTATGCTGTTACGCGCCCAGCGAGCGAGCTCCAGCGCCTTGCCCAGGAGCTTGATACCCTCCGTCGCCATCTGCATCCGTGCGAGGTCGAGCGAGGCCATCAGGATGTACGACGGGCTGGTGGTCTGGACGACCTTCAGCACGCCCGCGAGCGTGGAGACGTCAACGCGGCCGACCCTGGCGTGCATCATGGAGGCCTGGGTCATACCGCCGATTATCTTGTGGGTGGACTGGACGCACATGTCCGCGCCGCAAGACATCGCCGACTTCGGGAGCTCCGGGTGGAACCCCAGGTGCGGGCCGTGCGCCTCGTCCACTAGGACGGTCATCCCCTTCTCTTGCGCGAACGGGATAATTTTCTCAATGTCGGCGCAGATGCCGTAGTAGTTCGGGGACGTGATGAACAGGACCTTTATCCAGGGATGGACCTCGACCGCCTGCTTTACCGCCTCAAAGCTCACGTTCATCGTCATCATAAGCTCCGAGTCGGCCTTGGGGTAGATGAAATGCGGCGTTGCGCCGGCCAGTATCGCGGCCGCTAGCACGGACTTGTGGCAGTTCCGGGCCATGAGTATCCCGGTGCCGGGATTGCACGCGGTCATGACCATCGCGTGGTTGCCGCCGGTCGTGCCGTTCACGAGGAAGAACGAGCGGTCCGCGCCGTATGCCGCGGCCGCCAGCTCCTGCGCCTCCTTTATCACGCCCTTCGGGCGCTGGAGGCTGTCCACCTCGTCCAGCGTAGTCAAGTCTATCGAGAAGATGTTCGGCCCAACGTACTTCACGAAGCGCGTGGCGATGCCCTTGCCGGACTTGTGCCCGGGCGTGTGGAAGCTCACCTTGCGCGATTCGGCGAGGCTCACCATCGCGTCAAACAGCGGCGTCTTGTACTGGGAGGGGTCTATGGGCATGTTATTTATTTACGCTATTTCTTTTTGAAAAACTGTTAATAAAATTTTCGTGGTCTATTTCAAATACCTTATATGTTTGTCTAGCTTCAATGAACATTATGACTAAGATAACAATATATAGACCAAATGGACCACAAAATCCGAAAGAAGAAAAAGTTACTTTTAGTCTACACAGTAACCAATACGGAAGTAAGACTAACCCAGGCAGCATAACAATGAATATGTTCGCATACGTTTCATACGCATAAAAGTAATCT
>JBEKYB010000197.1:0-4220 GCA_049511435.1 Nitrospirota bacterium
ACCATTAAAAAGTAAATAACAAGGCTTGAAAGCTCCCACCTGTCGGGGGGCCTCTCTCCGCTTAAGAGGGTCGCATATCTGGCAATCGGTATGGAGCCTGGCATTTCATGACCACAGGTTGATAGGGACGTATTAATTGCTTCTATAAAATTTACAGGCGCGGAAAGGGTTTGTCAAGGAATCGAAATAAAAAAAGGAGGGGCCGAAAGCCCCTCCTTCTGCAGGGTTAAATATTACAAGCACCAACAGCTACTGCATATACGGCATAAGGGACTCTGCCAGGTCCGGCGAGTATCTGACCGCCTGCTCGAACTCCTGCCTGGCAAGCGGTCTCAGTCCCATCTGCATGTACTTCCTTCCGATATCAGCATGGACATAGCCGTATATATTCACGGCCTTGGTCTCGTCCAGGTCGAGCGCGATGACCGGATCGGGCAGGCCCCTCGTTACCAGGTACCGCCAGATCCGGAGGTTTTTTTCGGCATAGCGGTCTTCCATCGGGCGGTATGTTATGCCGTATGGAAGGACGTCGTAGGGCATGGTTATGGAGTATCGCGAAGAGTAGTCGAAAAGGAACTTCCTGTCCGGGTTCAGCCTCATTATCTCCTGGATCATCTGCGCGGGGTCGCGGAAGTCCTCCGGCACCGAGAGGAGCTGCTCTATGCCTTTCAAGCCGTTATAGTTCCTCAGCAGGTTGTAGTTATCCGCTATCTGAGTCTTGTCGCCCAGTTCGGAGCCCGAACGCCTGATGCTCTGAAGGAACCATTCGAGCGGGAGGTGCGGAGTATGTACCAATAGCACGTCCGGCCGCTTCTGTTCGACGTCCTGCATGTACCACATGGGGAAAGCCCCCGAATCGCCCCATGTGAAGAGGACCGAGAACTCGGGCGCATTGTTCAGCTCGGCCGTCCCCATGTCGTACGCTATGAAGTTATTGCTGCGGTCGTTCTTCCAGTAGTGCGCCTTGACCTGGTAGGCAGGGTACAGGACGAAAAGCAGCATGAATACCCATACATATATCCATGCATTGCCCGGCCTCTTGTTCCTGATGATAAAACGGAGGGCCGCTAAAATTGCCGCCGCCAAAACGGCATAGAACAGGAAATATAACGGCGTGGGGTATCTTATGCCCAGGTAAGTCATGAAAGTGGCGGGCCTGTTGCCGGTAACGAGGGCATTCAAATACCCAAGCGGCATCTCGCCAAGGAACATGAATGGCAGCGTCAGAGCCAGTATCCAAGGGCCAAGGCGTGAGTTGTCAAGTATAAGATAAACGGCCCCGCCCATTATTATCGTAAGGAAGATGTACACGGGGATGTAGAACTGCTCCAGGAGGAATATGTTCTCAATCGGGGGGTTGCCCATGATGACTATTATCGAGGTCATCCATACCGAGCCGAAGGCGAGGACGGTGAAGTGGCGCCAGTCGCGCTTTAGGTGTCCCCAGAGCCCCAGGAGTATGAGCGGGATGCCCGCCCATGTGAATTCCCGCACGAGGTTAAAGCTCTTTATCTGCTCCCATAATAAAGACCATGTGCGTATGCCGCCGACCACGGGATAGCCTTCGCGGTTATAGTCCCATTTGAACTGTCCCCAGGTGGTGGGGATGCCCCAGTCTATGAGCGGGTCCTGGACCGCCCGGAGCGGCAGGTGCAAGTATATGGAGTGCCCCAGCAGGAAGAAAAAACCTCCCAATACGATAGTCTTCAGGTTTACGGTCTTTATTATGGATAACACGCGGCGCAGGAAGCTCTGCCCCTTTCCGCTCCTGATGTCCAGAAAGACCCTGCCGTCCACGATAACTATGTAGAGCAGGTACATCGGTATGAGCACGAACTGCGATATGTGCACGACCGGCGCTATGCCCAAAAGGAAAGCGATGGCGTAAAGGTACGCCAGGGAATGCCCTCCGCCCCTGTCGCCTTCCTCTATCCTTGCCCGGCGCCACCTTATCAGGAGCATCAGGAGGCAGGAGACCACGAACGCATTAAGCGTATAGAACTTCGATACGACCGCCCATGCCCAGACGTTGTAGGAGAACGAAAATGCGAGGGCCGAGAATATGCCGGCGATTTCGGCAGGATTGACGACCGACTTGAAAAAGCCCTCCGTTTTTTTCTTATCGCCAGGTGCTTCCGGGTCCTGGAACATTGCGCGGGTAATGTAGTATATCATCACCGAGGTCATCGTGGCGAAGAACGCCGACATGAGGTTCACCCGGAAGGCTACGTTCCCGAGAGGTATAAATGTAAAAAGCTTGCCGAGGGTCACGTACACCGGGTATCCCGGCGGGTGGGATACCCCCAGGGTATATGCGCCCGAGATCATCTCGCCGCTGTCGAAAAAAGACAGGGTGGGAGCGATTGTCATAAGATAAAGCAGCATGCTGACCGCGAATACGAATGCAGGTATCATCTAGCTTGCCGAGACCTCCACTTCCTTTATTCTGCCTAGGCTCAGGTTCTCCCTGTACAGGAAGAAGAAGCCCAGCAGGGTTACCGATATGTAGTTAACCGCGTGCGATACCAGCGCAAAACCCAGCGCCTCGTTCATGGACAGCCCAAGTATGACGAGCGAGCCGACCGCCGCGGCCTCATAGGTGCCGATAAATCCCGGCGTCGAGGGCACTGCCACGCTGAAACATGTCACCACGAGGAAATAATTAGAGATATAAGGCCCGTACGGCAGCCCGAAGGCCTTGAACAGAAGGAAAATCGGCACCCACAAAAGCCCCCAGTGCAACGCCGAGTAAAACAATATGAAGAAGAGCAGTCGCGGCTGTTTGGCCACTTCCAGCCCCTTTATGAACTTCTCTGCGGCCCGTGCCGCCCTCGCCGCATATTTTTCGGATACCAGCCCGGTAATTCTCCGCAATATACGGGGCAAGGTCTCCGGGTGGCGCACCAGGTATACAAGGAAGGCCACGCCTATGACGTATACCCCCAGGGATATGTATCCCGCCTTTCGTATGGCTCCGCCCATACTACCCCGGGAAAGCCAGTCCGGTAGGTATAGCAGCACTATTATCAGCAGGAATAGCACCGACAGGGTATCGAAAAGTCTCTCCACGACGATAGTGGCAAACGCGGAGCTCTTGGGGATATCCTCCCTTCGGCCTATGACATATGCCCTGACAATCTCGCCTAACCTAGCGGGCAGCACGTTATTGGCCATAAAGCCTATTATTGTGGCTGAAAAAAGGCTCATTAAGGGAATCTTGGGCTTGACCGGCGCGAGGAGATACTGCCACCTTTTGGCCCGGATAATAAAGAAAGCCAGGTTTAGAACGACCGCCGCGGCAAGGTAATAAGGGTCAACCGACTTGACGGTCTCCCACAGGCGGGCGAAGTCTATCCTGGATATTATATAGGCCAGAAGCCCGACGCTTACCGCTATGCCAATCCAGAACTTAAGCCTCATCTGCCGCCTCAATAAAGGATAGAGCGGATATTCTCCACGTCTTTTTTAATCTGACCGACCAACTCGTCCGCGTTTTTGAACTTCACCTCGTCCCGGATGCGTTTAATGAACTGCATCTTCAGGAACTTGCCGTAGAGGTCGCCCTCGAAATCGAGTATGAAGACCTCGTACGAGGGCTCGGGGTCGCCGAATGTCGGGTTAAGCCCGATGTTGGCCGCGCCCTTATACTGACTGCCCTCCACCGACAGCGTGACGGCATAGACGCCTTCCCTTGGCGGGAGTTCGTTGGGTGTCGTAAGGTTTGCCGTAGGGAAGCCTATTCCCCGGCCCCGGGCATGGCCCTTTATGACCGTGCCCTCTATCGAGTACGGCCTGCCCAGGAGCTTAGACGCCAGACATACCTCTCCGTCCATTATAAGTGTCCGTATCTTCGTGGAGGACACCGTTATGCCCTCGACCCTGACCGGCCCTACGACGTTTACCGAGAAGCCGTAGCGCGCCCCTGCATCCCGCAGGAATGATATGTCGCCCTTTCTGTCCTTGCCGAATGCGTAGTCGTGGCCTACAAAAAGCTCCTTCACCCCTACGGAATCCACCAGGACGTCCCTTACAAAGTCCTCCGGGTTCAGGGAGGCGAACTCGGGGGTGAACTTCGCGCATATCACCACTTCCATCCCGGAGGCCTCTATACGCTCCATTTTCTCTCTGAACGTGGACAGGAGCTTCGGGGAACGGCCCGGGGCCAGGATCTTAAGGGGATGGGGTTCGAAGGTAAAAGCGGCCGCGGTGCCGCCGGTTGC
>JBEKYB010000198.1:0-4205 GCA_049511435.1 Nitrospirota bacterium
CCCTCCAGTATGAGGCGCACGCCCGCTTCTATTTTTTTGACGTCCATCAGGCGGTAATCACCCTTTCCTCGGTTATTATCTTGTGCACCTTCTTGTCGTGCTCCTCGCACGGTATCTCGTCCACCATCTGGACCTCGAAGGCAAGGGCTACAAGCCTTGCGTCCGGCCTGAGCGCCTCTATAAGCCTGTCGTAATACCCGCCCCCGTAACCCAGGCGGCGGCCATCCACATTAAAGCCCACGCCCGGCATTATCACCAGGTCCGCCTCGGCAGCCGAAGCCGGCCTTGTAACCGCCTCGACCGGCTCGTAGATGTTCATGTATCCGCAGGTGAGGTCGCGGGCCAGGTCGTGTATCTCGTAGAGCTTCAGCCTGTGCGCCTTGTGATCTACCTTAGGCACCAGGACCTTCTTCCCTTTGGCAATCGCTGACTCGATCATGCCGCGGGTGGCTACCTCTTCCCTGAAATTCACATAGAACAGCACCGTGCCGGCGTCACGGTACTCGGGCTGGGCATCCAGAAGCTCCGCTATCCGGAGGCTCTTGAGGCGCCTCTCTTCCCGTGTCAGTCCCTGTCGTTTGGAAAGTATCTCTCTTCTGATGGCTGACTTTGAGGCAGGCATCATCTTCCCGTGAGCAGGGCAAGCCTTGCCTTAATGTCGTTCACTTCAGACACCAGCCCCGGACAGGTCTCGTATACCTCCCGCCCGTGGAGGTCGGCCTCTACCACATCATGGCTGTAGCTCATGAATCCTATGACTTCCATATCCGAAAGATTGTTTTTTATAAACTCTCTGTCCTCGGTCGAGCGTACCTTGTTCCCTACCACGTAGACCTTGCTTATGCCCAAATCCCCCGCCAGCGACTTGACATGCCTGGCCGTCTGGATGCTCCTGCCGCCCGGCTCGACCACCACTATAAACGCGTCTACCGCGCCGGAAGTCCCGCGCGTAAGGTGCTCTATGCCCGCCTCCATGTCAAGTACGACGACTTCGTCGCGCCTGAGGATGATATGGCGAATCAGGCTTTTGAGCAGCACGTTCTCCGGGCAGTAGCAGCCCGCCCCGCCGGTCTTGGAGCGGCCCATGACCAATAGCTTGATACCCTTATGATTATACGAGAAATCGTCCGGTATGTCATCCACTTTCGGGTTCAGTTTGAAAATGCTCCCGCCGGCGCCGGGCTTTGCCCCGGTACGCTCCTCCACGAGGTCGCCCATTTCTGCGATAGGTTTGATGCGGTCGATTTCGGTTTGAGGTATGCCTAAGGACTGCGCCAGGTTGGCGTCGGGGTCCGCGTCGACGACAAGAACCTTACGTCCCTCCTCGGAAAAGGCCCTCGCGAGGGTGCTCGCCAACGTCGTTTTGCCTACGCCGCCTTTGCCCGTAACGGCAATCTTCATCTGGCGCTCCAGATAACGGTTAGGAAGGCATGCCGAGGGGACGCTTGCAGAGCCGTGGCCTTCCTGGTAGCTGATTTTCTTGGGATATTAGACTGTATCATCGGTCTCGCAGTAATGTCAAGAATTTTTATAACGTTATTTGTTTTTTTTATCCCTCCGCATGAAAATCTTCCTTCTCCGGATGGGCTTTCATTCTGTAATCAAGGCGTTATAATTTAAAATCAATATAAAATTGTCATACTCCGGGCTAAAAGTTATATTATAATTAGCAAGTGATTTGATGATGATTTTTTTAACTTAGACTTAAAACTAAGGTCCGAAAAACCATCAAAAAAAAGGCTTTCTAGAGCAGTAAGGGGGTTACCGCTCCAAAGTCTTTGATGGCGAAAACGAAAGCATCGTTTTCATTCGGACTTTAAAAAAGACCGGGACTCAAAATAAGCTTCCCGCTTTCTTATCCGATTATTAAATTTTCAAGAACGCTGTTTTGAACGCTGTTATGCCCGAGCCTTCGGGAGACGTCGTTTGCAGCATTTTTAACCAGTGGCCAAAGCTCGGTCTCCATGCGTTTTTTGCTCATCCTGCAGCCCGGCCCGGATATGCATATACCGGCGACCGCCCGGCCCGTATAGTCCATGATGGGCGTTCCTATGCACATCACCTCTTCCTCGTACTCCTCTATGTCAAGGGCATAGCCTTTTTTGGCGACTTCCTTGAGGTGGGCCATGAGCCTTTCCCTGTCAGTGATAGTGCTTGGCGTAAAGGCCTGGAGCTTCGGCTTCGTGAATATCTTATCAAGCTCGTCCTGGCTTAAATAGGCAAGCTGGGCCTTACCGACCGCGGTGCAGTATGCCGGGAGCAGGGAGCCCACCCTGTTCGCGACGCGCACGGACTGCGATGTCTCGGCTATGTCCATATACACCACGCGGTCGCACCTCAGTATCGCCACGTATACCGTCTCGTTGCACAGCCCCACAAGCTCCTCCATGACCGGCCTCGCCTGCTTCAGGAGCCCCGTCTGGCTGAGGAACACCTGGCCCATCTCAAAGGTCCTGATACCCAGGCGGTAGTTGCCGGTCAGCTTGTTCTGCTCAATATACCCCCTCGTCTCAAGGGTAGCCAGGAGCCGGAACACGTTGTTCTTATGGAGGTGCAGCTTCTCGGACAGCTCCGTCACGCCCAGGTCTTCCTTGGATGTCCCCCGGAACGCCTCCAGGATGTCGAGCGCATGCACTACGGACTGGATTGTGTAGTCCTGCTTGTCCCTTTTGGTCTTTTGAGCCGTCATAACTTCTTCCCCGTTCAAGATGGATGCAAAAGTAAAAATAACCTGGTCAATTTTAAAACAGAGTTCTATTCCTGTCAAGAACTATTTTCATTTGTTCTATTTTTATTGCTTACTCTAATAACATCCTGTATCTAAACGATTTTCTCCTTTCTTCCAAGAAACTCCAGAAGCCTTTTCATGTCTTCCGGGATGTCGGATTCGAACTCGGCATATGCACCGGTGGACGGATGAATAAAACCGAGGAGCCTGGCGTGGAGCATCTGCCTCGGCACTTTCATGCCGAGGAGCGTTCCGGCCCCGGCCGCGCCATAAACCCTATCCCCCGCCAGCGGGTGGCCTATATGCGCCATATGCACCCGTATCTGGTGCGTGCGCCCCGTCGTAAGGCCAAGCGAAATAAATGCGGCGGCCGGTCCGAACTGGCTTATGACTCTGTAGCGGGTCATGGCGCTATGCCCTTTTAAAGTAACCGGCGACATCTTTTTCCTGTCGGTGATGTGCCTGCCTATGGAGACCGAAACCGCCCCCTCGCGGTCCTTGAACTTCCCGACCGCGACTGCGACATATTCCCTTACGTTCGTATGCGCCTTGAACTGCGCGGCCAGTGACCGGTGCGCATGGTCGTTCCTTGCGAAGACAATGACGCCGGACGTGTCCTTATCCAGCCTGTGCACCACTCCGGGCCGGAAATCTCCCCCTAGATGCGAGAGGTCGCCGAACCTGTTGAGAAGCCCGTTTACGAGCGTCCCTGAATAATTTCCGGAGGCCGGATGCACCACGATCCCGGCCGGTTTATTTACTACAATGACGTCGTCGTCATAGTATATTATATCGAGCGGGATATCCTCGGGCAATGTCGCCAACGGCTCCAATGCGGGCAGAGCAACCTTAACGCTCTCCCCCGGCCGCAGTCTGTAATTCGCCTTCCTCTTTACGCCAGAGACTATTACCCTGCCCTCGGTAATCAGCCTCTGCGCCTGGTTCCGGGTAAGTCCCGGCTTCCCGGCAAGGAATACGTCAAGCCTTATCCCCGCGCCTTCCAGGACCGGGAACTCCCTTTCATCCGCTTTGCCCGCTTCTTTTTCAGTCATCCGAAAGTATCTTGGTCTTAAGGATGAGTATCTCGAGGGCCATCGATGCCTTGGTCATAAGCGCCTTGAGCCGCTTCACGTCGCCCACCGTCGAACCCCCGCCGTTATCCCCGTATAAGACCGCAACTACCTTATCTTTTATCACCAGCGGACAAGCCAAGACATCGAGCGGCCTTGCCCCGCCGAACGACTCCAGCAGGGCGTCGTTCTGGGGCGCGGAGGGTATCGGGCCCTTGTAAAATACCTTGTCCTCGACCACCGCTTTGAATATGCCGGGCGAACCGAGGCTTATGCTTATCCCTCCGATGCCTCGGGCCGCATGCTCCATACCCGCGGACTTCCAGCCGGTTAGTGCGCCGTCTTTTATTAAGAACAGCGCCGCACGGGACACGTCCCGTCTTGCCGCGAGCAGGACGGCCTCGGCT
>JBEKYB010000199.1:0-4204 GCA_049511435.1 Nitrospirota bacterium
TCAGTTCTGATATAATAAAATAGCAAAAAAAACGGAATAAAGCATGGGAAAAATAACAAAACCGGCCATAAATTTTGTAAGCGCCTGCATATTCTGGGCGGCGCCCATCATGGCGCTGAGTAGCCCTGCTCCTGCCGTTCCTGCCGGCCCGGACAACACGGCGGTTAAATTCGACCCTTTTGAGGTCCTCTCCAGCATGCCGGAAGCTTACTCGAAAGTGGACGATTATACGGCAATATTCCATAAACGGGAGCGGGTGGACGGCGAGCTGCTGCCCGAGGAGAATATCCTGCTGAAGTTCAAAAAGCCGTTCAAGGTGTATATGAAATGGCTCAAAGGGCCGCATGAGGGCAGGGAGGCGCTCTATGTGCAGGGGATGTACAAGGACAAGGTTATAGGGCACGAAGGCGGTTTCTTCGGCTTTGTGACAATGCACATGGACCCGCACGGCAGGCTCGCGATGAGAGGCAACCGGCATCCGGTAACGGACGCGGGCATCGGCAGGGCGATAGAAATAATAACATCGGACTTGAAAAAGGGCGAGGCCGCTAACGAACAGCGGCTAAAGGCTATCGGCGAGGAGATGCTTTACGGCCGTAAGGCCTGGCATATCCTGATGAAGCTCCCGCCCGATGGCGGGTATTATGCGCCTGAATATGATATCTGGGTGGACGAGGAGCTTAATCTGCCGGTAAAAATAGTCATTTACGGCCCTGGAGGAGAGCTTCTGGAGAGCTACGGGTATTCGGACTTGAGGCTGAACCCCGGCCTTTCGGATGCGGAGTTCGACCCGGGCTACAAAGGGTATAGCTTCTGAAAAAAGGCTTGCAATATATGTATATTTGTGGTATTTTTCACGGGTTTTGGTGGTTTTCGGCCAAAGGGGCCGATGACGCCAAAAGGGCCTTTAGCGGCCCATATATCACACATCCCGGCGTTAAACGCAGGTGGGTGCCTGATTATTTCCGGTAATCCGGGGTTCTAAGGCTTCCTGCGCGGACCGGGATGGAGGAAAAACCAATCGGAGGTGTGAAGTGGCGGTGATTACAATGAAGGAGCTCCTGGAAGCCGGAGTGCATTTCGGCCACCAGGCGAAGAGATGGAACCCGAAGATGAAGAAGTACATCTTCGGCGAGCGGAACGGCATCTACATCATTGACCTTCAGAAGACCCTCAGGAAGTTCAAGGAAGCCTATAACTTCGTTTCCGACGTGTCGGCGGAAGGCAGGCCGGTCCTGTTCGTGGGCACGAAGAAACAGGCCCAGGACTCGATAGCCGAGGAGTCCGGCAGGTGCGGCCAGTACTACGTCAACCAGCGCTGGCTGGGCGGGATGCTGACAAACTTCGATACCCTCAGGAAGGGCATCGACAAGCTCAGGAAGCTCGAGCGGATGAAAGAGGACGGGACCTACGAGAAGATCAGCAAAAAGGAAGTCGCGTCCCTTGAAAAAAGGCGCCTGCAGCTCCTGAAGAACCTGGGCGGCATAAAGGACATGCCCTCTCTACCGGGCGCGGTGTTCGTGGTGGACCCCCGGAAGGAGCATATAGCCGTCATGGAGGCGAGGCGCCTGGGCATCCCGGTCGTCGGGATAGTGGACACCAACTGCGACCCGGACATAATCGATTACGTCATACCGGGAAACGACGACGCCATCCGCGCCGTAAGGCTGATTTCGCTTAAGATAGCGGACGCCGTAATGGAAGGCAAGCAGAGGCGTCAGGACAAGGCGGAAGGCCGTCAGGCCGCCATCCACGCAGAAGAGGAAGAGGCGACTGGCGAGAAGCCGTCCGAGATACCGGCCGCAGAGGAATCACCTAAAGCAGAGTAAACTGAATACCTGCTTCCGCAGGTATGACATATAATATTTGGAGGGAAGTAGAGATGACGATTTCCGCAACGGACGTCAAGGATTTGAGGGAAAAGACCGGCGCCGGCATGATGGACTGCAAGAAGGCCCTTACGGAGTCCGGCGGCGACATGGAGAAGGCCATAGACTTCCTGAGGAAGAAGGGCCTTTCTGCCGCCGCGAAGAAGTCGGACAGGATAACCTCGGAAGGCCTGGTCGGCTCGTACATACATGCAGGCGGCAAGATAGGCGTGCTCGTGGAGGTGAACTGCGAGACCGACTTCGTGGCCAAGACGCCGGAGTTCCAGGATTTGGTGAAGGACCTCTCGATGCAGATAGCCGCCGCCAGCCCGAGGTACGTCAAGCGAGACGAGGTGGACCCGGCGGAGCTCGAACGCGAGAAGGACATCTACCGCGACCAGGCGCGCCAGTCGGGAAAGCCTGACAATATCCTCGACAAGATAGTAGAGGGCAAGCTCGAGAAGTTCTACAGCGACGTCTGCCTCATGGACCAGTTATTCGTGAAGGACCCCGAAGGCAAGACGAAGGTGAAGGACCTTATCACGGCG
The DNA here is from genome assembly GCA_049511435.1 of Nitrospirota bacterium. Taxonomy (GTDB): domain Bacteria; phylum Nitrospirota; class JACRHJ01; order JACRHJ01; family JACRHJ01; genus JBEKYB01. The sequence continues at coordinate 2,417 of JBEKYB010000199.1, forward strand.
AAGATCGCCAAGATAGGCGAGAACATTTCCGTGAGGCGCTTCGTCCGCTATCAACTGGGCGAGGGCCTGCAGAAGAGAAGCTGCGACTTTGCAGCCGAAGTCGCCGGACAACTGGGGAAATAACGCATAGAAATTGGGCAGGCGGTGTTATTTTTTGAAGCATCGTAGTGAAGTGGCCATTTGCCGGGTTCATCGGCGCTGGACGATTACGGAACGTTCGATGTCTCAAAAAATAACACTGCCTGCCCAATCAGGGAAATAGATGCCCGCAAAATACAAAAGGGTGCTCTTAAAGCTTTCCGGCGAGGCCCTGATGGGCTCCGAGCCCTACGGGATCGACCCGGCCGTTGTCAACGACATAGCGAAGGAAATAAAAGCCGCGGCCGACGACGGTGTCGAGATAGCCGTGGTAATAGGCGGCGGCAATATCTTCCGGGGCGTCGCCGCGAGCACCAGCGGGATGGAGCGAGCCTCCGCGGACTATATGGGGATGCTCGCCACGGTGCTGAACGCCCTTGCCCTCCAGAACAGCCTGGAAAAAATAGGCCTCAGCACTAGGGTGCAGTCCGCGATAGAGATGAAGGAGCTGGCCGAGCCGTATATCAGGAGACGAGCGGTAAGGCACCTGGAGAAAAAGAGGGTGGTAATTTTCGCCGCGGGCACCGGCAACCCGTACTTCACGACCGATACCGCCGCGGCCCTTCGGGCGATGGAGATTGGCGCGGAGGTCATATTCAAGGCGACCAGGGTGGACGGCGTCTACACCGCGGACCCCTTGGTCGATAAAAACGCCAAAAAGTTCGATTCCCTGGACTACCTTGATGTCCTTAAAAAGGGGCTTAAGGTCATGGATGCGACGGCGATTTCTCTCTGCATGGACAACAACCTGCCAATCATAGTGTTCAGCCTCAAGACCCCGGGGAATATCCGGAAGGCGATACAGGGCAAAAAAGTAGGCACCACCGTGAGGGGGACGAAATGATACCCGAGGTAAAAAAGAACGCGGAAGCTCACATGAAGTCGGCCGTGGAGGCATTAAGGCACGAGTTCAGCACCATCAGGACGGGGAGGGCGTCATTGTCCCTGCTTGACGACGTTAAGGTGGATTACTACGGGACGCCGTCGGCGCTTAACCAGATCGCGACTTTAGCTCTCCCCGATGCCAGGACCGTGCTCATCCAGCCCTGGGAGTCCAAGATGCTGGGCGTGATAGAAAAGGCCATACAGAAATCGGACCTCGGCATAAACCCGGTAAACGACGGGAAGGTGCTGCGCCTGAACATCCCGCCGCTCACCGAGGACAGGCGCAAGGAGCTGGTCAAGAAGGCCAAGAAGATGTCCGAGGACTCGAAAATCGCCATAAGGAACATGCGCCGGGACGCCAACGAGGCCCTGAAGAAGGCGGAAAAAGACAAGAAAATCACCGAAGACGACCTCTTAAAGGGCGAGCAGGAAATCCAGAAGATGACCGACGAGTTTATTCACAGGGTGGAAGAGGCCCTCGTGCACAAAGAAAAAGAGATAATGGAGGTATAACAGCTCCCGCCTCATCAGAACTACAACCGCATTTTTTACCGTCTGCTCCTTTTTATCCCTTGAAAGAACTCGATTTTTGTGAGAAAATAGCGTGACTTGCATGCAATTTACGCCAACAGGGGAAACTATGCCTAAAAAAATCCTGGGAAGCTTCACGTTCGTCCTGCACTCGCACCTCCCTTACGTCCTCTCGCACTGCCGATGGCCCCACGGCACCGATTGGGTAAACGAGGCGACGGCCGAGACCTACAT